>JAZQZA010000025.1:0-7121 GCA_045633765.1 Tidjanibacter sp.
CGCGAAGCAATAGATCGCATCATCGCACTCGATGACGCTCGTAAGGAGCAACAACAAAAATTGGACAAAAACTTGGCCGAGCAGAACGCTGCCGCCAAACAGATAGGCGCACTCTTTGCACAGGGTAAACGCGACGAGGCCGAGGCTATCAAGGCCCGCACCACAGCCCTCAAAGAGGAGAGTAAGGAGCTTGACGCCCAGATGAAGCAGACTATCGAGGCCCTCAATGCCGAGATTGTGCTGCTCCCCAACTTCCCCGCAGCAATAGTTCCCGAGGGCAAGACTGCCGAGGATAATGTGGTGGTTCGTCAGGGTGGCGAGATTCCCGCCCTCGGCGAGGGAGCACTCCCCCACTGGGAGCTGGCTGCCAAGTATGACATCATCGACTTTGAGCTGGGTGTGAAACTCACCGGCGCAGGCTTCCCCGTATACAAGGGCAAAGGTGCCGCTCTCCAGAGAGCACTCATCACCTACTTCCTCGACCAGAACACCGAGGCAGGCTACCTCGAGGTGCTGCCCCCCATTATGGTCAATGAGGCTTCGGGCTTCGGTACCGGTCAGCTGCCCGACAAAGAGGGTCAGATGTACCACGCAACGGCCGACAACTTCTATATGGTCCCCACCGCCGAGGTGCCCGTAACGAACATCTACCGCGACTGCATCGTTGATGAGAAGGAGCTTCCCATCCGCCTTACCGCCTACACCCCCTGCTTCCGTCGTGAGGCCGGCTCGTATGGTAAGGATGTGAGAGGCCTGAACCGTCTGCACCAGTTCGACAAGGTGGAGATTGTGCGCATCAACCACCCCGATAGCTCCTATGAGGCCCTCGACCAGATGGTTGCTCACGTTGAGAAGCTGGTTGCGGCTCTGGGTCTGCCCTACCGCATCCTGCGCCTTTGTGGTGGCGATATGAGCTTCACTTCGGCCCTCACCTATGACTTCGAGGTCTACTCGGCAGCGCAGGGCAGGTGGCTGGAGGTTTCGAGCGTGTCGAACTTCGAGTCGTTCCAGGCCAACCGCCTCAAACTCCGTTACCGCACCGATAATAAGAAGACCGCCCTCTGCCACACTCTCAACGGCAGCTCGCTGGCTCTTCCCCGTATCGTGGCAGCCCTTCTGGAGAATAACCAGACCCCCGAGGGTATCGTTGTTCCCGAGGTTTTGCGCCCCTACCTGAGGTTTGACCTCATTGATGGCAAATAGTCGGATAGAGGGAAAGATTGGTGTCACACCTTCTAACCCCACTGCGTACTTACATTTTGGTAAGGTTTGTGCAAAATAAAATCACAAAGTGAGTACGGGGTAACAAAATTTGATTATCTTTGCATTACTTTAGAAAACACATTAAACTTTTTTAACAATAGAATTATGGCTTACAAAATTGATCCCGACAAATGTGTAGCTTGTGGTAGCTGCATTGGCGAGTGCCCCGTAGAGGCTATCTCGGCTGGCGATGTTTATGTTATCGACGCTGATACCTGCATTGAGTGCGGTAGCTGCGCTGACGTATGTCCCAATGAGGCAATCTCCCTGTAGTTAACTCTGCACGAGAATAAAGAGGAGGGTCCACAGTGTTGGTCCCTCCTCTTTTTATATGTATAGTATGATTATGGTGGATGAATTGTTTATTTGTCATATGTCGGGGTATTTATTTGTCAATAGTTGTATTATGAAAAAGCACAAAGTCTTGCGGTTTATGGATAAATTACATATATTTGTCAAAGTGTATTATGATTAATCAAAGGGATTGTTATGAAAACAAAAAGAGTAATTAGCATAGTTTGTGCGTTGGTAACTGTGTTTATGACATCGTGTGGTGATGGATCTATGGCAAAATTTTATGGCAAAGATTCGTTTGTTGGTAGATTGTTTGATACAGTAAAAGGGTGGTTTATGGGTGAGGAGCCCATAAAAAGTTATATAGAAAATGTTGCGGGGCTTGATATGAGGATGGTGTGTGTAGATGGTGGAACATTTAAGATGGGTGCAACGCCAGAGCAGGTCCGCGATTCAGAGGCAGATGAGTCTCCCGTACATACAATTACGCTTTCGACATTTTATATCGGAGCTACAGAGGTTACTCAGGCGCAATGGGAGGCCATTATGGGTACGACTATTTACGAGCAGCGAGATAAATCTGGTAAAAAAGCAATTTTAGGTGTTGGCCCCGATTATCCTATGTATTATGTTAGCTGGGAAGAGGCTGTGGAGTTTTGTAAAAGATTGAGCGAGCGTACGGGCAAGTGCTATGTTTTGCCCACTGAAGCACAGTGGGAGTTTGCAGCTCGCGGTGGAAATCTAAGCAAAGGATATAGATTTAGTGGCGGTATGTCGGCAGACTCGGTGGCATGGCATAGTGGTAATAGCGGTGGAGAGATTCATCCTGTGGCCCAAAAGGTTCATAATGAGCTGACTTTGTATGATATGTCAGGTAATGTGTATGAGTGGTGTCGAGACTGGCATACGGAGTATTCTTATCGCTCAGTTACGGATCCTGTAGGTCCAATGGCTGGTAGAAAGAAGGTGTTGCGAGGAGGTGGCTATAGGTATGGAGAAAGATATTGTCGTATTGCAAACCGAGGCACTGACTTCAAGGCTGAAAGGTTTACTACAGATGGTTTTCGAGTTGTTATGATTCCTACTGCTGAAGGTGAAACTATAGAGCTTCCTGTGGAGGATATTCAAATCTATGAGGTGGGTGATTACTATGACGATGGCAATAAACAGGGTGTGGTTTTTTCGGTGAGCGATGATGGTTTGCATGGTAAGATCGTAAGCCTTAAGCACTCATCCAGTCCAAAAAAGTGGGCATCAGATCGAGAGTGTTGGGACTATGTTGGCGCAGATGAGTTCTATAATGGCGTTGTTAATGCAACTGTTGTCAAGATGAATAGTAATTGGCGAAAGGGATATCCTGCTTTTGCTTGGTGTGATGATCTTGGGTATGAGTGGTATCTTCCTGCAATATGCGAATTGGAACAGCTCTTTTCGGAGAAAGAAAAGGTTAATTCAAGGTTAAAGAAGGTAGGAGGCGTTGAATTGGGTAAAAAGAAGTTTTACTGGTCGTCAACAGAAAATTCGTCTGGTGCGGCGTGGTATATTTCCACATCCAACGGAACGACTGGTACGGATGGCAAGAATGTTAACGATACTTATGTAAGAGCCATTGCAACATTCTAATCCATAGTTGTTTTTTGTTTTAAAAGCTCTGCGTGTTGTTTCCACGCAGAGCTTTTTATGGTTAGAGGGATGATGTAATTAAAGGAGCGGGTCCGTAGTGGATCCGCTCCTTTTTGTGGTGGGTGATGGCTCACCCGTTATGGTTCTTTGTTGGGGAGAACTATTTTACCTCCTCGAACTCAACATCCTCAGCCTGCTGTGCACCACCCTGCTGCTGGGGCTCGCCCTGAGGTGCACCCTGCTGCTGGGCACCAGCCTGTGCGTAGATGTCCTGCGAGGCTGCCTGCCAAGCGGCGTTGAGCTTCTCGGTAGCGGCGTCGATGCCTGCGAGGTTCTGCGACGAGTGGGCGCTCTTGAGCTCCGCGAGGGCGCTCTCGATAGCCTGTTTCTTCTCGGCAGGAATCTTCTCGCCATACTCCTTGAGCTGCTTCTCGGTCGAGAAAATCATCGAGTCGGCACCGTTGATCTTATCAACCCTCTCGCGCTCCTCTTTATCCTTGGCCTCGTTAGCCTTAGCCTCGTCCTTCATACGCTGAATCTCGGCGTCGGTCAAGCCGCTCGAGGCCTCGATGCGGATGCTCTGCTCCTTGCCTGTGCCCTTATCTTTAGCCGAAACGCTCAAGATACCGTTGGCGTCGATGTCGAACGAAACCTCAATCTGGGGTACGCCACGGGGTGCTGCGGGGATGCCGTCGAGGTGGAAGCGACCGATGGTCTTGTTGTCGCGTGCCATCTGGCGCTCGCCCTGAAGAACGTGAATCTCAACCTCGGGCTGGTTGTCCTGTGCGGTGGAGAATACCTGGCTCTTGCGTACGGGGATGGTGGTGTTGGCGTCAATCAGGCGGGTGAATACGCCACCGAGGGTCTCGATACCGAGCGAGAGGGGAGTAACATCCAAAAGAAGTACATCCTTAACCTCGCCGGTGAGTACGCCACCCTGAATTGCAGCACCAATGGCCACAACCTCATCGGGGTTCACACCCTTCGTGGGGGTCTTGCCGAAGAAATCCTCAACAACCTTCTGGATTGCGGGAATACGGGTCGAACCACCCACGAGGATAACCTCGTCGATCTGGCTTGCCGAGAGGCCTGCATCGCTGAGCGCCTTGCGGCAAGGCTCAATGGTTGCGCGGATGAGCGAGTCGGCCAGCTGCTCGAACTTGGCCCTGGTGAGGGTCATTACAAGGTGCTGGGGAATACCATCTACGGGCATAATGTAGGGGAGGTTAATCTCGGTCGAGGTGCTGCTCGAAAGCTCAATTTTTGCCTTCTCGGCAGCCTCTTTCAGACGCTGCATAGCCATAGGATCCTTGCGGAGGTCGATGCCGTGTTTGCTCTGGAACTCGGCTGCCATCCAGTCGATAATCACGTGGTCGAAGTCGTCACCACCGAGGTGGGTATCACCGTTGGTCGATTTAACCTCAAATACGCCGTCGCCAAGCTCCAAGATGGAGATATCGAAAGTACCACCACCAAGGTCATAGACTGCAATCTTCATATCCTTGCCTGCCTTGTCAAGACCATAGGCGAGAGCAGCGGCGGTGGGCTCGTTGATGATACGGCGAACCTTCAGACCAACAATTTCACCTGCCTCTTTGGTGGCCTGACGCTGCGAGTCGCTGAAGTATGCGGGAACGGTGATGACAGCCTCGCTTACGGTGGTTCCGAGGTAGTCCTCGGCAGTCTTTTTCATCTTCTGAAGAACGATGGCCGAAATCTCCTGGGGAGTATATTTGCGGTCGCCAATCTCAACCATAGGTACATCGTTTGCACCGGCAACAACCGAGTAGGGTACGCGGGTTACATCCTTTGCCACCTGACTCATCTTCTCACCCATAAAACGCTTAATGGAGAAGACGGTGTTCTTGGGGTTGGTGATAGCCTGACGCTTTGCGGGGTCGCCCACTTTGCGCTCGCCACCGTCGGTGAATGCCACAATCGAAGGGGTTGTGCGGTGTCCCTCGCTGTTGGGGATAACTACGGGCTCGTTGCCCTCCATAACTGCTACACACGAGTTGGTTGTACCAAGGTCGATACCAATAATCTTTGCCATAATCTTAAATCTGTTTTTAATCGTTTATACTTATTTATTATTTATTATCTCATCACTTCGGGGTGTTTGAGGGGTTTTTCTAGTACCCTCGGGATTTTCGTCCATACCCTTTGGGCCATCTTCCCGCCCCCGGTTTGCTACACTATTGTTCAATCTCTGTGCCAAGCAGAAAAATGGTGACAATACTGCCATCGCTGACAGAATGGACCAATTTAGGACTGACATTTTGTCAGCCTTGGCGTGCCAAAACGGAGGGTGGGAAAAAAAGTGGTGACAAAATTTTTTTATTCCATAAAAGGGTTGTAACTTTATGGTGCTGAAAAATTGTTTTCACAGATATTACAAAACTAATACTTATATTACTATGATTACAACCTTTAATGAATTGCGCCGTATTAAGGACAAATTGCCCAGCGGAAGCATGCAGCGCATCGCAGACGAGTTGGGTCGCGATGCAGATGAAGTAAGAAACTATTTTGGCGGTCGTCACTTTGAGGGTGGTACGACTGTGGGTGTACACTTCGAGGAGGGTCCCGATGGCGGTACCGTAAGTTTCGACGACGATGCCATCTACAACGCTGCTCTTCGCATTCTTGCCGAGTTGGAGAAATAGTCCCAACGGAGTCAAACAAATTTTAGGGGATTCTTGCCACTTTGGGCAGGAATCCCTCTTTTTGTGTTTTGGGGGTAGCCACAATCAGTAGGAGAGAAGAAGGGTGGGGGCAGGGAGCCGACCGAAAACCTTTTGGGCGATAAAAATTGGGGCTCCATTTTGCAATTTGAATACAAACAAGTATCTTTGTGGCGTGGAAAGATTTGGCTGCTTGCAAACCACGCCGCCACGGAAGGGGGGGGGATTGACCTCGCCCGAGCGGCAAAAAAGTGCTAAAAAGCGATAGTCGGAGCATTCGCCCCCGACCTCTACATCCAAGAGCTAGAGCTATCCACCAATAAAAATTTGGAATTATTAACTGGGTTGTCGGATTGGGATTATAACTCTCAACTCTCAACTTTCAACTCTCATCTTAATTAAAAGGTATGGCATTTTTGTT
Source organism: Tidjanibacter sp. (assembly GCA_045633765.1). Lineage (GTDB taxonomy): Bacteria > Bacteroidota > Bacteroidia > Bacteroidales > Rikenellaceae > Tidjanibacter. Next base: position 6,286 of record JAZQZA010000025.1, read on the forward strand.
TACTTCCGAGTCGGTATCTGAAGGACATCCCGACAAGGTTTCCGACCAGATTTCTGACGCTATTTTGGACGAGTTCCTCCGCAACGACCCCACAAGTAAGGTCGCTTGCGAGACTCTTTGTACCACAGGTTTGGTGGTGGTTTCGGGCGAGGTGCGCTCCGATGCTTATGTTGATATTCAGGGCGTGGCACGCAGGGTTATCAACCAGATAGGTTACAACCGTAGCGAGTTGCAGTTCGACGGCAACTCGTGTGGTATTCTCTCGGCCATCCACGAGCAGTCGAGCGACATCAATCAGGGTGTCGAGCGCGAGGTGGAGGAGGAGCAGGGTGCCGGTGACCAGGGTATTATGTTTGGTTACGCTTGCACCGAGACCCGCGAGTTGATGCCCGCAACCCTCATTCTCTCGCACGTAATCCTCAAGGAGCTCGCTGCCATCCGCCGCGAGGGTGAGGTTATGCGCTACTTGAGGCCCGACTCGAAGAGTCAGGTGACAATCGAGTATGACGACAACGGCTCGCCCCTGAGGGTGCACACCATCGTTGTCTCGACACAGCACGACGACTTTGAGGATTGCCAGCGCATCATCGCCGACGATGTGCGAGGCATCCTGATTCCTCGTGTGAAGTCCCGTCTGGAGAAGGCAGGTGACCACCTGGCCGACCTCATCGATGGCGACTACATCCTCTATGTGAACCCCACCGGCAAGTTTGTTATCGGTGGCCCCCACGGCGATACGGGTCTGACGGGTCGTAAGATTATTGTTGACACCTACGGCGGTCGTGGTGCCCACGGCGGTGGCGCCTTCTCGGGTAAGGACTCCTCCAAGGTGGACC
>JAZQZA010000026.1:0-20710 GCA_045633765.1 Tidjanibacter sp.
CAAAGGCCGGCCTCGATAAGAAGGTATGGCAGTACTTTACCATCGTGCCCGACTTCAAGTCGGTGGGTGTAAGGAACAATGCTCGCTCCTACGATTGGCCCGTAATCATCCGCGCGGTGAACACTATCGACGCAATGACCGCCTCGATTGAGCATATCGATTGGGAGATTCTCGATAGGATCACCCGTCGCATCCTGGAAGAGGTTCCCAATGTGAACCGCGTGTGCTACGATATGTCGCCCAAACCCTCGGCAACTATCGAGTGGGAGTAATTGGCAAGTAGGCCACAAAGAAAAAAGCACCTCAATTGCGAGGTGCTTTTTTTATTACAGCAACAATATTATATGCTCCTTTTAAGCACTGAAGTTGTCTTTTGTGAAAATTAATTATATCTTTGTAGTGCCGTGGGCTGTTATGGTCCGCTGGTAGACATATTTTTTGATGAAAGTGTATTAGCTTTTATCCTCATTGAGAAATCTGGAAAATTTCAAATGCTACGAGGAAAGCAAAAACACTCGTCACTCCGTATTGATGAATCAATGGGGTGTTCTTACCCTGTACTCGCAATACGAGTGTGGGGTATGTTTTTTCGTGGCAAGGTATTCCAGAACCTCTCAATGAAAAACTAATTGACTCCACACTTTCTTTTTATTTACATTTAGCCATATTGGAGTTGTGTGGTTTTGGAGCAATATATTGCCCCAATTTAGTGTGTTATACTGTATAAAAACATACATTAACTTAAACTTTTAAAACTATGAAGACAAAATTTATGCTTTTGGTTGCGCTGTTTGCGCTTGTATCGACAACCGTTTCTGCACAGTTCTACAAACCCAAAAGGGTTGCCATTACTGAAGTGGTTGACAAAAGCGGCGAAGTTGCCATCGGCACAAAGACATTTATTCGCACTGCTATCACAGATGCGATAACTAATTCGGAAGGCTATGAGGGCCACGATACAATATGCTTCACCAATATTGAGGTTAATTTCGACAGAACCGGTAACATCACCTCGTCAATTCTCACTTATGTTGAGAAACAGGAAGGCGAATATATTCTTGTGTCTGAGATCACCCCTCTTGATAAGAGGACAGTATTACTTAGCGCTCGTATTGTAAGGGTTTCCGATGGCAAAATTGTAGCCTCTTCATCAGTTCGCACTGTTGCAGATATCGATTGTTTGCAGTCGGCTTGTAATGAACTTTGTGTCAAACTGGTAGGTGCTATCTAAATCTAATTATTTGCAATGAATTGCAGATTATCAGCTCTATTTTTGTGCTTGGCGATGCTCATTCCGAGCATTGCCAAGGCACAAGATTTCAATATATTCGCAAAACAAAGGGTTGTCATTGCAGATATTAGAGATATGAATGACCGCCCGCTGAGCGACGCCATAAAGAGCGTCGTACGCACAAATATTATTGAAGAGTGCACCAACTCCGATGATTTCGAAGTGTATGAGGTGAATATGGATGATATTCGCCAGCAGATTATTGCCGATGGTCAGACCCCTTCTTTTGCTAATATCTGCAAAGCTATAGGCAGTAGCGCAGACTACATCATCTTCACCAGTATCAAGGCAAGCGCCTCTACCATCGGATCGCAGGATGTGACGATATTCATCACCTGTTCTCTCTATCGAATTGGAACAGCCTCCGAGATGTTGGTCCACAGCGAAGAGGCGGAGCCAAACTCCGAAGCCATTTCTGCCGCTACATCCAACTTGGTTGCCAAACTTATCGGAACGGAGCCCAAAACCTCTGTTTCACAATCAAACACATACAAGGTTGGAGATTTCTATGACGAGAATAGCAAGCAAGGAATCGTATTTATGGCGTCCAAAGATGGTAAGCACGGCAAGATATTAAGTCGTGGTCAGACCTATACGAATTGGGATGCCGGAAAGTCTTGGTGCGAGCAAATGGGCGATGGTTGGAGACTACCCACAAAAGAAGAACTTTTGGAACTTCGTAAATTAAAAGACAATGAGGCATTTAATGACGGTATGCTCTCGGCGGATGAAGGTATAAGTTGGGATTACTATTATTGGACAAATCAAGCGTCTGGTAATTATGCATTGCGTGTCCTTGTGCTTGACGGCTACACCGTCAACGGCGATAAGGGCTACGACCACTATGTGCGCGCTGTCTCCGCTTTTTAATTATTAGGCTTTAGGGGTAGAGCAGAGGCTTTGCTCTTTGGCGGTGCGCTTTAGAGCGCACCGCTTTTTTTTGTGACATCGAATCATCCATTATATTTTTGGTCGTTTGACTTTAGACCTTGGACTTTAGACAACAAAAAAGCACCTCAATTGCGAGGTGCTTTTTTAGTTATTCATATTTTACATCCGTTAGGAAGAGGCCGCTGGCGGGAGCCGAGGAGGAGCTGCGCGAAAGGTCGCGCGAGGCTACTATTTCGGCAAACTGCTCGGGGGTAATCTTACCTCGGCCGACATCAACAAGTGTGCCAACAACGGCACGCACCATATTTCTCAAAAAGCGGTTGGCACGGAAGATGAAAACCGTCATACCACACTCAATCTCAACCCACTCGGCACGGTAGATGTGGCAAATATTGCTCGTGTTATTACTGCCGAGTTTGGCGAAGGTTGTGAAGTCCTCGGTCTGGAGCAGCACCTCGGCCGCCCTGTTCATTGCCTCCAAGTCGAGAGGGGCAGTGAGTTGCCAAGTCGTCGCCTTTGTGAAGGGGTCTTTGTGCGACTGGATGTAGTAGCGATACTCCCTCTCGGTTGCGTCGAAGCGTGCGTGGGCATCGTCGGCCACGGCGTAGATGCGAGAAAAGGCAATATCCTCGGGCAGCAGAGCGTTCAGATGATAGACCGTGTGTGCAGGGTTCTCAATGGGCTTCGAGGTGTCGAAGTGGGCCACATAGAAGGCGGCGTGGACTCCGGTGTCGGTGCGACCGGCACCCACAACCTCCACACTCTCACGCAAGATGGTCGAAAGCGCCTCCTCGATGGTCTGTTGAACAGAGGGGGCATTGGGCTGACGCTGCCAACCACAGTAGGCAGTACCCTTGTAGGAAAGTTCCGCAAAGTAACGCATATTGACTCTTTTTGGGTTTCGGATTACAAAAATAAGGAAAAAATCGCTATTTTTGTACGAATAACCAAAAACCAAAGATGAAAGTTATGAAAGTTGCTATTATCGGCTATGGCAAAATGGGACGAGAGATTGAGAAAGTGCTCGTCGAAAGAGGTCATAGCGTAGTGCTTAAAATTGATATTGACAACCGCGAGGAGGCATTCCGCAAAGAGAACTTTGAGGGTGTGGATGTTGCCATTGAGTTCACCTCGCCCGCAACTGCAGCCGACAATATCCGCGAGTGTCTGCTACTCGGCGTGCCCGTATTGAGTGGCTCAACGGGCTGGATGGAGCGCAAAGCGGAGATTGACGCTCTCTGCAAGGAGCAGGGGGGCGCCTTCTTCTACTCGTCGAACTATTCGCTCGGTGTGAATGTTCTCTTCAGACTCAACAGATGGCTCTCCAAAGTTATGGCCACCCTGCCTCAATACAGCGTAAAAATTGAGGAAACCCACCACATCCACAAGCTCGATGCCCCCAGCGGCACGGCGGCTACTCTGGCCGAGGAGATGAAGGAGGCAAGCAACGGTGGGCTCGTGGTACCCAAGGAGGAGATTATCTCCTACCGCGAGGGCGAGTGCCCCGGTATCCACACCATAACCTTCGACTCCGAGGAGGACACCCTTTCGGTGAGCCACAGCGCCAAGTCGCGCAGAGGTTTGGCTCTGGGTGCGGTCCTGGCTGCCGAGTGGCTCGTTGGTCGTAAAGGCGTCTTCTCGATGGATGATTTTCTCTCTATTTAATATCGCAAGTATATGAAACTAAAACAGATATTCGGTAATAGGTGGTTCAAATTTGGACTGATAGCTCTGCTTTACACCCTGCTTTTTGTGGTGTGGAGTCGCAACCTCTGGTTCCTCATCGGACTGCCCATCATCTTCGACCTCTACATAACAAAGCGCATCCAGCGCCTTATTCGTTGGGAGAAACATCAGGAGCGCAAGCGAAACAACAAACTCTACCGAGAGATTTTCAGCTGGGTGGATGCCATTGTCTTTGCGCTGGCGTTTGCCACAATTATCAACATCTACTTCTTCCAGATGTACACCATCCCAACTTCGTCGATGGAGAAGACGCTGCTTGTGGGCGACTACCTCTATGTGAGCAAGGCGACCTATGGTCCTCGTATGCCACAGACCCCATTGGCACTTCCACTTATGCACCACACAACTCCTTGGGGCACAAAGTCCTACTCGGAGGCTATTAAGCGCCCCTATAAGCGTCTGGCAGGTCGCCGTGGGGTGGAGAAGGGAGATATTGTGGTCTTCAACTTCCCTGCGGGCGATACGGTAATCCTCGAGAGGCAAAACGAAACCTACTACGACATCGTGCGCCAATTCACCACCGCCTACGGCCCCCTCAAAGGACGCGAGGCTATGAACAAGCAGTATAGCGTTGTGGCTCGCCCCGTGGATAAGAGGGAGCACTATGTGAAGAGGTGTGTGGCACTGCCCGGCGATACGCTCCAGATTACACACTCAATCCTCACTATCAATGGCGAGGAGCAGAACTACATTGCTAATCAGCAATATATCTACTTCGTGGAGACCTCGTCACCTCTGGGCAACAGGGCCATCGAACGACTTGGCCTCTCGCCCGAGGACATCCACTATTCCCCCTCGAGTGGCACCTACACTATGCCACTTACCGAGCAGGCAAAAGAGCAGTTGGAGGCAATGGCAAATGTCGTAAGGATCACCAAGAACGAGAGCGAAGAGCCCTTCCTGGCCATCTTCCCCAATAACGCAAACTTCCCTTGGACGGAGGATAACTTCGGACCTCTTTGGATTCCCGCAAAGGGTGCAACCGTGGAGCTCACCACCGAGAATCTTCCTCTCTATGAGCGAATTATCAAGAACTATGAGGGCCACTCTCTGGAGGTTAAGGATGGCCAAATCGTCATTGATGGCGAGGTGGCATCGAGCTACACCTTTGCTATGGACTACTACTTTATGATGGGCGACAACCGACATATGTCCGCCGACTCAAGGTTCTGGGGCTTTGTTCCCGAGGACCACATCGTAGGTACCCCTCGATTCGTGTGGCTGTCGCTCGACAAATACAAGCCATTCCCAAGTAACATACGCTGGAACAGAATGTTTCGTGCACACAAATAAACCGATACTTCAAGTTGGCAGAGGATACCTATAAAACCGTTGTGGGGCAAAGCGAGACTACCCTGAGGGAGCGCAGCAGTAAATTTCTGTCGCTCTGCTACCACGTGGAGTCGGCCGATGAGGTGAGGGAGATTATGGAGCCTCTTCGCAAGAAGTTCTACGACGCCACCCACCACTGCTACGCCTACCGCATAGGCTACCGAGGAGAGGAGTGGCGTGCCAATGATGACGGCGAGCCCTCGGGCACCGCAGGCAAACCCATACTCGGAGCGTTGCTCTCGCGCGACATCACCAACACACTCGTTGTTGTGGTGAGGTGGTTTGGTGGCACCAAGCTCGGTGTCTCCGGACTGATAGAGACCTACAGAGAATCGGCAATCGCTGTGCTGGATGTTGCCAATGTGGAGGAACGCACCATCGACAAGCACATCCGCATTCGCTATCCGTTCGAGAGTATGAATGGTGTGATGAAGGCCATCAAGGCCACCCAGCCGAAGATTTTGGACCAGCAGTTCGACAATATGTGCTCTATGGAGATTGCCGTAAGGCTCTCCGATGCCGAGGAGCTTATCTCGCGACTTGAAAAGGTCGAAGGAATCACTTTTGAGGATGAAACAACGCTATAACTCCATATATATCAAGGGTGCAAGAGTCCACAACCTCAAGAATATTGAGTTGGAAATCCCCCATAATGAGCTCGTCGTAATGACGGGCCTTTCGGGTTCGGGCAAATCCACCCTCGCCTTCGACACCATCTTTGCCGAGGGCCAGAGGAGGTATGTGGAGAGCCTATCGACCTATGCTCGCCAATTCTTGGGCCGTGTCGAAAAGCCCGATGTGGATATCATCCGAGGCATTGCTCCCGCAATCGCCATTGAACAAAAGGTCACCTCGCGCAATCCACGCTCTACGGTAGGTACCTCCACCGAGATTTACGACTACCTCAAGTTGCTTTTCTCGCGTATTGGTCGCACCTTTTCACCCATCTCGGGCAATGAGGTTGTCTGCTACCACACCCAAGATATTGTTGCAGAGATTTTTTCTAAGCCCCAGGGTACACCCGTAATCATTGCGGCGCCCACCGTCCTTACGGAGAATCAGAGTATCATTGAGAAGCTAACCCTGCTTATGGAGGAGGGTGTTCAGCGCTTTTTGCTCCGTGGCGAGATGTTGCTTGCCGAGGAGGTTGTGGGCAGGATTACCGGCGAGATTAAAGGTGAGGATTTGCTGGTCGTGGTGGACCGACTGAAGGTTAGCGACAACGAAGATACAATAAGCCGTGCCGGCGACTCCGTGGCGAGGGCGCTGGAGATTGGCGCAGGCGAGTGCCGCGTGATAGTGGATGGCAGAGTGGAGGAGTACTCGGAGCGATTTGAGGCCGATGGCATCACCTTCGAGGAACCCACCGAGCACCTCTTTTCGTTCAACAACCCCATTGGCGCCTGCCCTGTGTGTGAGGGCTACGGCAAAGTTACGGGCATTGACGAAAACCTTGTGGTGCCCGACAAAAATAAGAGCATTTTCGAGAACGCAATTGCTTGCTGGCGAGGACAAACGATGAGTTGGTGGAGGGATCAGCTGGTGGAGAATGCCCACCATTTCAACTTCCCCGTTCACGCCCCCTATCACACTCTCACCCACCAACAAAGGCGACTGCTATGGTCGGGTAATGAGTTTTTCCACGGCCTCGACGAGTTCTTCAAAATGCTTGAAAAGGAGCGTTATAAAGTCCAATATAGGGTTATGCTCTCGCGCTTTACGGGAAAGACGCTATGTCCCGAGTGTGAGGGCACAAGGCTTCGCAAGGAGGCCCTGTGGGTGAGGGTTGGAGGACGCAACATCGCCGATCTGGTGAGGATGCCCATTGGCGAGCTCGTGGAGTTCTTCAACAACCTTACGCTCACTCCAAGCGAGCAAACAAAGGCCGAACGATTGCTCAAAGAGATTCGCACAAGGCTCGGATATGTTGCCGATGTGGGCCTCGACTACCTCACCCTCGACAGACTCTCCTCGACGCTTTCGGGCGGTGAGAGTCAGCGAATTAACCTCTCGACTTCGCTCGGCAGCAACCTTACAGGCTCGCTCTACATCCTCGATGAGCCCAGCATCGGACTCCATCCCAGAGATACAAACAGACTCATCGGCGTACTCAAACAGTTGCGCGATTTGGGCAATACGGTCATTGTTGTTGAGCACGAAGAGGAGGTCATAAGGGCCGCCGACCGAGTGATTGATATGGGCCCCGAGGCAGGCGCATACGGTGGAGAGGTGGTCTTCAACGGCACCCTCGCCGAGCTACGCAATGCAACAGGGAGCCTCACGGCCGACTACCTTATGGGGCGCAAGAGTATCTCAATGCCACAACGAAGACGCGGCTGGAGCAACTATATTGAGGTAAAGGGTGCCCGAGAGAACAACCTCAAAGGAGTTGATGTGAAGATTCCGCTGGGGGTTATGACTTGTGTGACGGGTGTGAGCGGAAGCGGCAAATCGTCGCTTGTGGAGGGAATCCTCTATCCCGCACTGCGTCGCCACATCTACGAGACGGGCAACAAACCCGGTGGCTATGAGGCTCTGGAGGGAGATTTGAAGCTCGTTAAGTCGGTTGAGATGGTCGATCAGAGCCCCATTGGTAAGTCTTTGCGTTCCAACCCCGTGACCTACACCAAAGCTTACAATGAGATACGCCAACTATTTGCCGATCAGCCTTATGCACGCCACAATGGCATTACCTCATCCCACTTTTCATTCAACCGCCCAGGAGGACGCTGTGAGGAGTGTCAGGGCGAGGGTGTGATTAGGGTTGAGATGCAGTTTATGGCCGACGTGGAACTCAAGTGTGAGCACTGCGGCGGCAAGCGTTTTGGCGAAGAGGTGCTCGAGGTGCGCTACAAGGGTAAGACCATTTCGGATGTGCTGGAGATGAGCGTTGACGATGCGGTGGAGTTCTTCGGCGCCGAGCAGACACCCATAAATAAGCGCATTACAAACACCCTCAAAACCCTGCAGGATGTGGGACTTGGCTATGTCAAGCTCGGCCAATCGACCTCCACGCTCTCGGGCGGTGAGATTCAGAGGGTAAAGTTGGCCTCCTACCTTATGGGCGAGGATACGACCGAGGGCACGATGTTCATCTTCGATGAGCCCACCACAGGCCTTCACTTCCACGACATATCCAAACTACTTGCGGCCTTCGATGCACTCCTCAGAAAAGGGCACACAATTCTTATCATCGAGCACAACCTCGATGTGGTGAAGTGTGCCGATTGGGTCATCGACCTTGGTCCCGAGGCGGGTGACAAGGGTGGCAATGTGGTTTATGAGGGCACGCCCGAGGGGCTGATGGAATGTGCGGAAAGTTATACGGGCAGCTACCTAAAGGCTCGAACTCAAACGCTTTAACTTGCTATGAAAGAGGAGTTTTTCATCCATACACTATCCAATGGTATTCGTTGCGTGCTGAAGACGGTGCGTAGCGAGGTATGCTATTGCTCGATGACCATTGGCGCCGGCAGCAGGGATGAGCGAGAGGACGAGAGGGGAGTGGCCCACCTGCTGGAGCATACCCTCTTCAAGGGGACACAAAGGCGCAAGGCCTATCAGGTGAACTGCCGTTTGGAGAACCTCGGCGGCGAGATAAACGCCTTCACGACCAAAGAGGAGACCGTGGTCCACGCAACTGTTATGAGGCGCGACTTTGGCAAGGCTGTGGAGCTGATGGACGACATCATTTTCCACTCAACCTTCCCCCACGAAGAGGTCGAAAAGGAGAAGGAGGTCATTGCTGACGAGATAAATATGTACAAGGATTCGCCCGACGAGCGCATCTACGACGACTTTGAGGACCTGCTGTTTGCGGGCTCGGAGTTGGGACACAACATCCTCGGCACGAAAAGAGGGCTCGCAAGGCTCCATAGGGAGCAGATTGAGCAGTTCGTCGAGCGTAACTATACAACCGACCGAATGGTGTTTGCCGCCATCGGCAACATCTCACCCAAGAGGTTCGTTGCTACGGTGGAGCGCTACCTTGGTGCGGAAAGGGCCACCGTGCGCAACCATCAAAGAGTTGTGCCAGAGCGCATTGAGCGCTTCGAGAAGTGCATCGCAAGGCAGCAACATCAGGTGCGTGAGGTGATGGGCACAAGAGCCTATGCGCTGGATGACAAGCGTCGCCTTGCACTGATTCTTATGACCAATATCCTCGGAGGACCATCGGCAGCCTCGAGGCTCAATGTTGCTCTCCGTGAGCGCAGAGCACTGACCTACTGCGTGGAGGCTCTCTACACTCCACTGAGTGACTGTGGAATGTTCTCCATCTACTTCTCGTGTGAGAAAGAGAAACTTGAGCAGTGCAGAGAGATACTCCGCAGGGAGCTCGAGCGCATTATGAACGAGCCACTAACGCCACGCCAACTCTCCATTGCGAAGAAACAGTTTATTGGCGGCTTTGCTATCTCGGCCGAGAACAATGAGGCCTATATGCTTGCGGTGGGTAAGAGTTTTCTTGCCTTCGGTGCGGTGGATAGTCTAGAGGAGGTCTATCGCAAGGTGGATGAGATTCGCCCCGAGGATATAGTGGCTGTTGCGAAGGATATTCTGCCCAACCTGTCGTCGCTCACCTATATATAATATATACGACTATGAAAGAGGAACTCGAAAGATATATACGCAACCTCTCCTCGCCCGAGGATGAACTACTTGCAGAGCTCGAGCACGAGAGCCATATGCGTGTGGTGCAACCCCAGATGGTATCGGGCCACACCCAAGGTCACTTCCTGAGGATGCTTACGGAGATGATTGCCCCCAAGCGTGTGCTGGAGATTGGCACCTTTACGGGCTATGCAACTCTCTGTTTTGCAGCGGGTATGCCCGAGGACGGTGTGATTGATACCATTGAGATTGAGGATGAGCTGGAGGGTATCCAGAGCGAGTTTTTCGCCCGCTCGCCCCACGGCCATAAGATTCGCCGCCACACGGGCTCGGCTCTCGAGGTTGTTCCCGCGCTGGGCGAGTGCTATGACCTGGTCTTCATTGACGGCGACAAGAGAGAGTACCCCGAATACTATCGTATGCTGCTGGATGGCGGTTTGGTCCACTCGGGAAGCTACATTTTGGCCGACAACATCCTCTGGTACGGCAAGGTCACAGAGCAAAATATCAAGCCCTCCGACCTGCAAACGCGCGGTATCGTGGAGTTCAACCGTATGGTGCGCGAGGATGAGAGGGTGGAGAGCGTCATCGTGCCGATTCGTGACGGAATCAATCTGATTAAAGTACTATAACTCTAAAATTTTAGCCCTATGAAAAGACTACTAACCCTACTGGCAATGCTGCTAATCATAGGCACAACCACCTTGTGGGCAGCAGATTACATCGTAATACGAGTATATAAAACTATCGCCCTGCCTGTCAAGGTAGATACCTCCGATGGCACCTACACAATCAACACTTATGATGCGGTGCAGTTGGCGGGTAATATCACGGTGCGTAGTGCCTACGACGCCTATGGCAATCAGATTATGATTCAGGGCTCCACTTCCACCGGCACAAATGCCCCAACAGTGAGGTATTACGACCTGACCCAGACCTACACCTCATCGACAAGTAATAATTCATCCTACTCATCGTCAAGTTATCCCAGCTACCAAAAACCACGCAGTAATCCCATTAATAATTTCACCAATGCTGCGATAGATATGATTGGTATCGATGGCAGCGGTGTGCCTTACTTTGGTGTCGAGGTGGGCTACTCCCACTTCTGTTCCAATTTCGTTAGGGCAAGGGCTGCCCTTGGTGGTGCAGGTGGTTTCCTGCTCTATGGCGGTATCGGCAAAGAGGGTATTTTCAAGAAGGGTGGCCCTGATCAATTATACTGGCACGTGGGTATGGGCTCCTATATGACCGATGACGAGAATACAATGGAGTTTGGATTCACCTTTGGCACCAATCCTATGTGTAATAACACCTCGTGGGAGCCCGACATTAATGGCGGATGGGGCTTTGTAATGGATGCCCGATATGGCTACTTTTTCCCCTACACCCGTTTTGGCATTACCGCAGGTGCGGGCATTGGCGTTGGATTCCCCGAGTCTGGTCAGGCAAAGCTACTCGGAGAGTATCAGATTGGCTTGGTTATAAAGCTCTTTGCCGACTAAGCAGCACATATATAGCTACTAAAAAGGCGAGCCCCCACTCAGAGGACTCGCCTTTTTCATTGTTATCAATCGGCCTACAAGAGGTTGAGTTCCTGTTTCATCTGCTCAATCTTCCTATCGAGAGCCTCCGAAACCTTGTCGTAGTCGGCAAGCGACTCCAGGGGCTCCTTCACGCCGAAGTAGAACTTAATCTTGGGCTCGGTACCGCTGGGACGAATCGAAAGGATGGTACCATCGGCGGTGAGATACTGCAAAACATTCGACTTATCGATATCCAGAGGGGTAACCTTACCACTCTTAACATCCAGAGCCTGTGAGGATTGGTAGTCCTTGATGGTCACGATGTCCGAACCGCAAATCTGTTTGGGAGGATTGGCGCGGAAGTCAACCATCATCTGCTTAATCTCGGCAGCACCCTCCTGACCTTTGCGAACGACCGATACGAGGCCCTCCTTATAGAAGCCATACTCAACATAGAGCTCTTTGATGAGGTCGTAGAGCGAAGTGCCAATGCTCTTTGCCCAAGCGGCAGCCTCCGCTGCAAGCGAGCAGGCCGAAACACCATCTTTATCCCTCAAGAAGGAGCCAGCAAGGAAGCCGAAGCTCTCCTCACCACCACCAATGTAGGTCTTACCCTTGGCCTCCTCGGCACGGATAACCTTTGCAATGTTCTTGAAACCGGTGAGGCAGTCGAAGTACTCAACACCAAAGCTCTTGGCAACCTCGGCCATCATCTCACTTGTCACGATGGTCTTAACGATGTACTGTTTGCCGTCCAAAAGTCCGTTCTCTTTCCAGCGGCGGCACATATAATAAGTGAGCAGTACGCAGGTCTGGTTACCATTCAGCAGCACGAAATTGCCATTCTCATCGGGAACAGCAATACCAATACGGTCGCTGTCGGGGTCGGTAGCCATAACAATCTCGGCACCCTCGCGCATACCCTGCTCAATGGCCATACGCATAGTTGTCCTCTCCTCGGGGTTGGGCGACTCAACGGTGGGGAAGTTGCCGTCGATGGTCATCTGCTCTGCTACGGTCGAGATGTTAGTGAAGCCGTAGTTGCGGAGCGATGCGGGAACGAGCTTGTGGCCACAACCGTGGATGGGGGTGTAGACAATCTTCATATCGTGGTACTTCTCAACAGCCTCGGGCGAGAGCGAAAGGCCCTTAACCCTCTCCAGATAGATTTTGTCGAACTCCTCGCCGATGATCTCAATGTTCTCGGGATTCTTACCACTGATGATCTGCTCAACGGAGGTAATCTTGTTCACCTCGTCGATGATGTTCTTGTCGTGGGGAGCAATAACCTGCGAACCGTCCTCCCAGTATGCCTTGTAGCCGTTGTACTCGCGAGGATTGTGCGAAGCGGTTACCATCACACCACTCTTGCAGCCCAGCTCGCGGATTGCGAAACTCAACTCGGGAGTGGGGCGGAGCGACTCAAAAAGATAAACCTTGAAGCCGTTGGATGCGAAGATGTCGGCTGTGCGCTCGGCAAACTCGCGCGAGAAGTTGCGGCAGTCGTGCGAAACAGCAACCTTAATCTCCTCACCATCAAAGCATTTCTTCAGGTAGTTGGCCAAACCCTGCGTTGCCATACCTACTGTATATACATTCATACGGTTGGTACCAACGCCCAAGATACCGCGCAAACCACCGGTGCCAAATTCGAGGTCCTGATAGAAACTCTCGGAGAGTTCCTTGGGGTCGTTCTCCATCAGATTCCTTACCTGTTCTTTGGTCTTTTCGTCATAATTTCCGTCGAGCCATTTCTGCGCTCTGTCGAGAATGTACTGTTCCATAATGAGTTATAAATATTATAAGTTTTGTTTATAGATCAATGTTTGTGTAATCTAAAATTCCAATAGGCAAATATACGATTTTTTCTGTTAATTCTCAATATCAGCGGATTAAAAAATAGGGGAGTGGGCGGCGGATTTTCGCCATAGCAATTAATATTAATTTTGCAAGGGCAAATAACATTTTTTTTAACAATTTTATGCACAATTTTGTAGTCGAAAATCAATGTTAATTCAAGCCCAAATATGATAGCTAATACGGCCACATACGGTGAAGCGTGGAAGGCGTGCCTTGCACAAATCAAAGAGCAGACCTCCGAGGAGGAGTTCACTCGTTGGTTTGCACCCATCGTGCCCGTGAGCTACGATGGTAAGACTTTGCGCCTGCGCCTCCCCAGCGAGGACTGTGTGTTCCACATCGAGCGCAACTACATCCCATCGCTGCGCCCCATTATCTATCAGCACTTTGGCAACAACACCTCCCTCCGTTACTCGGTACCTTCGCCAGAGCAGATTGCTCGTGAGGAGCAGCGCAAGGAGGGTAGCAACACCGAGGCCATCGGCAAGGTGCTGACCCAAAAGGACCCCACAAATATAAAAAATCCTTTTGTAATTCCAGGCATCCGCAAGCTCGAAATCCCCTCGCAGCTCAATCCCAACTACACTTTTGAGAATTTTGTAGAGGGCGATTGCAACCGTTTGGTTCGTTCGGTGGGTATGGCTGTGAGCATTGAGCCCGGCAAGACCGCCTACAACCCTCTCTACATTTTCGGAGATTCGGGTCTTGGCAAAACCCACCTTGCACAGGCAATCGGTATGGAAATCAAGCAGCGTCATCCCGAGTTGCAGGTGTTGTATGTGTCGATGAATAAGTTCCAGGCGCAGTACACTACGGCTGTGCTCAACAAGGAGCCCAACGACTTCATCAACTTCTACCAGATGGTCGATGTGCTCATTATTGATGATATTCAGGAGCTTTCGGGTAACAAGAGTAGCACCCAGAATGCATTTTTCAACATCTTCAACCACCTCCACTTGACCGGCAAGCAGCTCATCCTCACATCGGATAAGCGCCCCTCGGAGCTCTCGGACATCAACGACCGACTGCTCACCCGTTTCAAATGGGGTCTTGCGGCAGAACTGACACAGCCCGACTACGAGACCAAGGTGAAGATTATTCGCAACAAGGCCGCCAAGTTGCAGACCGAACTTCCTGATGAGGTCGTTTACTACTTCGCAGAGAATATCAACGCCAACATTCGTGAGATTGAGGGCGCCCTCTCGGCTTTGGTTGCCAACGCAGCCTTCCTGAATCGCAAGATTACGATCACTCTGGCCAAGGAGATCCTGAAGACCTATGTCAAAATAGCGCCCAAGGAGATTTCGATTGAGAGCATCCGAAAGACTGTGTGTGAGCACCTTGGAGTGGAGGAGAGCATTCTCGATTCGCCCAAGCGCACACGAGAGGTAGCTCAGGCCCGTCAGATTGCAATGTACCTCTGCAAACAACACACCAAGGCACCCCTGTCGGCAATCGGTATGGCCATTGGCGGAAAGAACCACGCAACAGTTCTGCACGCTTGCAAGGCAGTGACAAACCTTATGGAGACCGACAAGCAGTTCTTGATGATGGTCGAGGAGATAGATCGCAAAGTGCAGGCCAAATAGTGGTCAAAGCAAAAATAGGAGTAAAAAAACGCAGTTATCGGCTTGGTAATTGCGTTTTTTTTGATTAATTTTACCATAGATTTTTGACCTTCATAATTCCACAACCATTCTATGCTGAAAATTGGCGACAAAGCCCCTGCATTCGAGGGCGTTACACAGGGCGGCGAGAGCATTAGACTCTCCGATTTTGAGGGACGCAAGGTGATCCTCTACTTCTACCCGAAAGATAACACTTCGGGCTGTACGCTCGAGGCCAAAAGTCTGCGAGATGGCCGTGAGGAGTTGCGACGCTTGGGCTTTGAGATTGTGGGTGTTAGCCCCGATAGTGTAAAGTCCCACGAGAACTTCTGCAACAAGTACGGATTGGAATTCCCGTTGGTGGCCGACACCGACAAAAGTATCGCCACAGCGTATGATGTGTGGAAGGAGAAGAGTATGTATGGAAGGAAATATATGGGCATCGTGCGCACCACCTATATCATCGACGAGAAGGGAATCATCGCCCACATCTTCGACAAGGTGAAAACCGCTACCCATTGGGAGCAGATTGCCGAGTGGGCCAAAGAGTAACTAACGGCCGAGAAATTACTATCACTTTATCCGACAAATATAAAATATTAGATACTATGGCAGAGAAAGTAACAGTTAATCCCGACAAACAGAAGGTATTGAGCGCTGTGTTGGACAAAATCGAGAAGGATTTTGGCAAAGGCTCGATTATGAGAATGAATAGCGAGAGCATTGAACAGGTAGCCGTAATTCCCACTGGTTCAATCACTTTGGATGCAGCCCTTGGCGTTGGTGGCTACCCCAAAGGTCGTGTAATTGAGATCTATGGCCCCGAGTCGTCGGGTAAGACAACGCTGGCTATCCACGCCATCGCCGAGGCTCAAAAGGCAGGAGGCATTGCAGCCTTCATTGACGCCGAGCACGCCTTCGACAGCTTCTATGCTGCCAAGCTGGGTGTGGATATCGACAACCTCCTGGTGTCGCAGCCCGACAGTGGTGAGCAGGCTCTGGAGATTGCCGAGACCCTTATCCGCTCGAGCGCAATCGACATTATCGTTATTGACTCCGTGGCTGCCCTCACCCCCAAAGCAGAGATTGAGGGCGAGATGGGCGAGTCGAAAGTGGGCCTTCAGGCAAGGCTTATGTCGCAGGCTTTGAGGAAATTAACCGCCGCCATCAGCAAGACCAAGACCGTTTGTATCTTCATCAACCAGTTGCGCGACAAAATCGGCATCGTCTATGGCAACCCCGAAACCACTACCGGTGGTAACGCACTGAAGTTCTACGCCAGCGTGCGTATCGATATTCGCAAGACCTCGGTCATCAAGGATGGCGACGAGCAGCTTGGCACCCGCACAAAAGTTAAGGTTGTGAAGAACAAGGTGGCGCCTCCTTTCCGCAAGGCAGAGTTTGACATTATGTACGGCGAGGGTATCTCCAAGATTGGTGAGATTCTCGACCTGGGTACCGACTTTGGCGTAATCAAGAAGAGCGGCTCGTGGTACTCCTACGGCGACCAGAAATTGGCACAGGGTAGGGATGCAACCAAAGCCCTCCTTCAGCAGAATAACGCTCTGTGCGCAGAGATTGAAGAGAAAGTTAGAGTGGCACTCAAAGAGTCGAAACTCAACTAAAAGATTCTCAATGGGCATTGCTCGACAACCTCGAGCAATGCTTTAATTTTATTTCACCGCTCCAAGACCCACCTTTAGAGCGCTTCGCAACACCTAAACCGTTAAGATATTATGGCCGGCTACACAGCAGAAGACGAACAGATAATCGGTCAACAGTTCAACCGACTTTTGGCTTCGTGCAATAAGATTTGCAAAAATGAGGCCGATTGGGAGATGATTAAAAAGGCCTTCTTTATCGCAAAGGAGGCTCACAAAGGGGTACGCCGCCGTTCGGGCGAGCCCTACATTCTTCACCCCATTGCCGTTGCACAGATTGTCGTGTCGGAGGAGGGGCTCGGCGTGAAGTCCACCTGCGCGGCACTTCTGCACGATGTTGTGGAGGATACGAGCTACACGGTAGAGGATATAGAGAACCTCTTTGGAGCAAAGGTGGCAGCAATGGTCGACGGACTGACAAAGGTCGCAGCCGCCCTGAATGAGGATGTATCGGCACAGGCCGAGACCTTCCGCAAAATTCTGCTTACCCTCTCGGAGGACATCAGGGTAATCATCATTAAGATTGCCGACCGCCTGCACAATATGCGCACGCTGGGCTCGATGCCTCGCCACAAGCAGATTAAGATTACGAGCGAAACAATGTATCTGTTCGCTCCTTTGGCCTACCGTTTGGGACTCTACGCAATTAAAACAGAACTTGAGGATCTGTCGCTTAAGTATATGTATCCCAACGAGTACGCCGAGATCGAAGCCAAGATGGAGGCTACTGCTGCAGAACGCAACGATTTCATCGACAGGTTCATCAAACCCATACGCGAGCGCCTTGCAGATTCGGGTATAGAATTCACAATCTCGGGTAGGGTAAAGACCGTCTATTCCATCTGGTCGAAGATGCAGCGCAAAAAGATTCCCTTCGAGGAGATTTATGACCTTTTCGCCGTGCGCATCATCTTCAAGCCTCGTGAGGACGTGCCCGAAAAGTCACAATGCTGGCATATCTACTCGCTCCTTACGGACATCTACACCCCCAAACCCGATAGGATTCGTGACTGGGTGAGCTTCCCCAAAGCCAATGGTTATGAGGCACTTCACGCAACATTTATGCGTCCCGACGGCATCTGGGCCGAGGTACAGATACGCTCCGAGAGGATGGACGAGATTGCCGAAAGGGGTTTTGCCGCCCATTGGAAATACAAGCAGGATAGCAATGCCGAGGATGAGTTCGACAAGTGGCTGAAGGATGTTCGCAATGCGCTTACTCACCCCGCAGGTAACGCCGCCGACTTCCTTGAGAATGTTAAGATGACACTCTATATGAGCGAGATGGTCGTCTTCACCCCCAAAGGCGAGGCCCGCAAGTTTCCCATCGGCGCTACGGCTCTTGACTTTGCTTACGACATCCATACAAATGTTGGCAATACGGCTATCGGTGCAAAGATTAACCACAAGATTGAGTCGATTTACACCAAACTCAACAGTGGCGACCAGGTGCAAATTCTCACCGCTGAGACGGCACACCCAACTATCGAGTGGCTCGACCACGTCGCCACAATGAAGGCCAAGCAGTCCATAATTTCATACCTTAAGCGCGTAAGACAGAACAATATAGAGCACGGCATCTCAATCTTTGAGAAACGTATGAGGGAGTTCGGAATTACCCCCAGCGCAAGGCTCTTTAGAAAGCTATTGCCCGCCTACGACTGCACCAATAAGGATGAGTTCTACAGCAAGCTCGGCTCCGAAATCATCAACCTCAATGATATTGATAAGGTGCTGCGCCAGAATTCCCAGAACAAGATTCTTAAGTTCTGGACCTTTGACTTCGTGGGCAATAGCAACAAATCGAAGGATATCATTGTCAAAAAGGCGCACGATGTGGATAGCCTTGGGGAGCCCAAATTTATGGCTGCCGAGTGTTGCAATCCAATTCCGGGCGACAACATCACCGGTTATAAAGACCCGCGCACGGGGGATATCATTGTGCATAAGACCGAGTGCCAGGAGCTCATTGCCCTTGCGGCACAAAAGGGCGAGAACCTTGTGGGCAACATCAAGTGGTCGACATACAAGGCAGAGTCCTACCTTTCGGAGATTCGCCTGAGGGGTCTTGATAGGGTAGGTGTGCTGAGGGACTTGGCGCAGGTCATCACCGTTGAGCTGGATATCAACATTCGCGAATTGCAGATTCAGAGTCACGACGGCATTTTCGAGGGCAAAATTAGCCTTTATGTTCCTGATACGGAAGCGCTATACTCGCTGATTGAGAATGTTAGCCGCATTAAAGGAATTGACAAAGTAGAACGAGTTTAATAATTAATAAACAGGAGATTATATGGCAACAATATTTAGCAAGATTGCGCAGGGCGAAATCCCAAGTTATAAGGTGGCAGAGAGCGACAAGTATTACGCATTTCTCGACATCAACCCTCTGGCCGAGGGTCACACTCTCGTCATTCCCAAACGCGAGGAGGACTATTTCTTTGATCTTTCCGATGAGGAGCTCGCGGGTATGATATGTTTTGCAAAGAGGATTGCCGAGTCACAGAAGAGGGCGTTTGGTTGCAAGAAGGTTGCAATGGTAGTTCTCGGACTCGAGGTACCTCACGCACACATTCACCTTATCCCAATGAATAGCGAGGCTGATGTTGATTTCCACAAAGAGAAACTCAAACTCACAAGCGAAGAATTTCAAGCGATCGCCGAGAAGATCCGAGTGGAGTAGGGGAGTCCCACTTCACAAATATAAAGTACTATGGCCGACCTTTTCCAGTCGGCCATATTTTTTTACACAAATCTCAGACGCCACCCCAGAAATGGCAAAATCAAAAAATTCAATTATTTACATTTTAATACATAAAACCATATAAACCAATAACTTAATTATTAAAATATAAAGTTGCGCTTGAAATAAAACAACAACCAAAGCTCAACCAATACTAAAATATCAAGTAATCATATATAGCAGATAGACTATCACGCTAGTTATCAACTATTTTGTTATGTCAATATAAATATTTACTCTAGCTGCATATGGGCGGTATGTTGGGCGATGTTTTTGCACAAGAACACGAGGTTCCTATTGTTTATGAAAAAAGAATTATTTACCTTTGTAAAAATATATTTAGGGTATGAAAACAAGATTGCAACACATCGTAAAGAACGAAGGACTCACCAATCAGCGATTCGCTGCCGAGATTGGCATTAGCCCAGCTGCGGTAACACATATTCTCTCGGGGCGAAACAATCCCAGCCTGGAGATTATTGCCAAAATTGCCGCAAAATACCCTCACTACACCCTTCGATGGCTCATTCTTGGTGAACTCCCCATCCTCGCCTCAGAAACGCCCGATAGAAGCTTAAATGACAATCTTAAAACCGCTAATGGAGATACAATCATCTCGAGCGCTAATTTCGAGAACGAGAGCAATGCAAGTATATCAATCTCCGAAACGGTTCCTGCCCAGAATCAGCTACCATTCTTCGGCACAAATACCCCCACAGAGCAACCCCTGCTGCCCGATGTAATACCTTCGAGCAACAGGACCGAGCCTGATGAACACAGCGCACGCGCCCAAAGCGAAGGGGAATCACGCCTAATCATCTGCTTTCCCGACGGAACATACAGGGAGTACCTTCGTCAGAAATAGCCCATGCTCCCATTCTTGATTTGTAGCAAGAAGAAACTCAACCACTCATAGAGCTCACTTGTATAAGACTGCGCCCACACCCGCCACTATTTTTTGAATTCAAATACACGTCTGCTTTACATAATATATCTATTTTGCGATAATTATATAGGGGTAATGGAGTGATAATTAGGTGATTAAGCGCTTATATTTAGGTGATTAGATGTTTTGATATTTGGAGATTTTTATATTTAGGCAGTTAAGCACTAAGAAAAGAAATGCTATAAAAGGAAACTGAACCAATTGCGCATCGGGATTACACCAACACGCTAGAAGTAAATCACAACTATTCAATATTGATAGTGCAAATTTACAATCATAATTTGGCACAATGAATAATAGCAAGTGAGAAAGCACGAATACTTAAAGAAGCTACCTAATATATTACCACAATGTAATTTTCCTTTTGTAAATTTACTTATATTACATTTGTAAACACTCTTAAAAAGTCACTACACATCAACATATTACGCATTTTACACATTTGTAAATCTTGGTATGCTATTACAAATTTACAAATCTTTATTTATATTTGTAC
>JAZQZA010000027.1:0-23294 GCA_045633765.1 Tidjanibacter sp.
CACAGACTCCCGACGAGGCAAAGAGCGGCCTGATGCAGCGCTTTGGTCTTTCGGAGGTGCAGGCACAGGCAATCGTGGATATGCGTCTGAGGGCTCTTACAGGTCTGGAGCGCGGTAAGCTCGAGGCCGAGTTGGCAGAACTTCTCAAGCAGATTGAGTACTTCCACGCAGTTCTTGAGAGCGAGCAGATGCAGCTCCAGATTATCAAGGACGAGACGATGGAGATTAAGGAGAAATATGGCGACGAGCGCCGCACCGAGATTGTGATGAGCTCGGGCGAGTTCAACCCCGAGGACTTCTACGCCGACGACGAGCAGGTTATCACCATCTCGCATATGGGCTACATTAAACGCACGCCTCTGGTTGAGTACCGCACCCAGCATCGTGGCGGTATTGGCGTGAAGGGTAGCGCAACAAGGGATGAGGACTTCATTGAGCATATCTATGTGACCACAATGCACAACACGATGCTCTTCTTCACCGAGAAGGGCCGTTGCTACTGGTTGAAGGTATATGAGATTCCCGAGGGCACCCGCGCATCGAAGGGTAGGGCCATCCAGAATGTCATCCAGATTGAGCCCGACGATAAGGTGAGGGCCTACATCAACATCCGCCACTTGGAGGATAAGGAGTTTGTGGAGAACCACTATATCGTAATGTGTACCAAGGAGGGCGTTGTTAAGAAAACCCTCTTGGAGGAGTACTCGAGGCCTCGTAGGAATGGTGTGAATGCTATCAATATCCGCGAGGAGGACCAGCTCGTTGATGTGGTACTGACCAATGGCAAGTCGGAGATTCTCATCGCTACCCACGAGGGTAAGGCTATCCGCTTCAATGAGGAGAAAGTGAGGGCTATGGGCCGTGTCAGCACCGGTGTAAGAGGTGTCGAAATCGAGGAGGGCAACTGGGTAGTAGGTATGGCCTGCGTGGAGCCCGGCGATGGCAAAGACATTCTCGTATTGAGCGAAAAAGGTTACGGTAAGCGTACCGATTTGGACGATTATCGCGTTACTAATAGAGGTGGTAAGGGTGTGAAGACCATTCAGGTAACCGAGAAGACGGGTGCTTTGGTGGCTCTGAAGGCCGTGACCGACGAGAACGACCTCATGATTATTAACCGTAGTGGTACTACTATCCGTACCTCGGTGGCAGATATCCGCGTGGCAGGTAGGGCAACCCAGGGTGTGAGGATTATCAACCTCCGCGAGGGTGACTCGATTGCCTCGGTTGTAGCGGTCCCTAAAGAGGAAGAGGACGACAACCTTATAGCCGAGGGTGCAGAGAATGCTCCCGCAGTTGAGGCAGAGGTTGGCGCAAAGGATGCCGAGATGGCTGTAGCACAGCCCGAGGCTGAAACCCCCTCCGAGGAGTAGGATGCTCCGTAAAAACGAAGATCAAGAAGCAAATAGACGAATAATAAAATTACCAAATTTAACACAATTAATGTTATGAAAAAGACCTTTCTAACTATTGTAACAGCACTTCTCGTTAGTGTTGTTGGCTACGCACAGCAGGCAACTGTTAATGTGGCAGCTTATCAGAAGAAGATTGAGAAATCCAACGCCGAGATCGCCAACGAGAAGAAGGCTGCAAAGGCCTCGACTTGGATGAAGAGGGCCGAGCTTATGGTGGAGGTTGAGAACGCCTACACCGCTCAGATTTTCGAGCAGGCTCCCCTTAACCTTGTGATGATGAAGATTGGCAACCCCGCAACTCAGGAGGGTGTTGTTATCGGTAGGAACAACTACATCAAACTTGGCTACGGTGCCTATGATGTATATGCCGATGAGACCGGTCAGTTTGTAATGGGTTGGAATGTTACCGAGCCCATCTATGAGAACGCTATCGATGAGGCTATCGTTGCTTTCAAGAAGGTTATGGAGCTCAATCCCAAGCTCGCAAAGAAGGTGAACCTTGGCTTTATTGACATCCAGAACGCTCTGCGTAAGACTGCCAATAGCAAGTTCTTCTTGCAGGACTACAAGGCCGCTTCGGATTACTTCGAGAGGGCTTATGAGTTGTCGATTATCCCCGAGGCTGGTCTTCAGGTTGACGACGCAAGCATCTACAATGCCGGCTACCTTGCATTCTTCGCAGGTGACTATGAGCGCAGCATCGAGAAACTCCGCATTGCCGAGAGCCACGGTTACTACGCCGAGGGTTCGATCTACAATGTTCTCTACAACGCCTATGTTAGCGCCTACCGCGACAATAAGGAGAAGATGACCGAGGCTAAGGAGTTTCTCCAGAAGGCTTTGGTTGAGTTCCCCACCAACAGCGAGATTGTTTCGTGTATGACCGATGTATATCTGGTATTGGGTGAGAGTCCCGAGCCTATGATTGACATTCTCAAAGGTGCCATCGACGCCGATCCCCAGAACCCCCAGTTGAAGATTGGTTTGGGCGCTGTTTATGCCGAGCTTAAGAAGTTCGACGAGGCTATCGCTATGTTCGACGAGGCTATCGCTTTGGAGCCCGGCAACATCAACCTCTACCTCAATAAGGCTTACACCTACACTCGTAAGGGTGACGATCTGAATAAGATTGCCAACGATATGAACTGGAACGACGAGAACCGCAATGGTGTGATTATTAGCGCACTTGAGGCTTATGCAGCTTCGATTGAGCCCTTCGAGCAGGCACACCAGCTGAACCCCAACGACATCAACACCGTTGAGTTCCTCAAGAGCATCTGCTTCCAGGTTCGTAATGTGAAGCCCGAGTATATGGAGAAATACAACCACTACAACGCTCTCTTCAAGGAGATGCGCGGTATGTAGTCTGTCCGGCGTGCTTTGCAGCGGACACTAAATAGCGGATATTTTCCGCGTTAGGCACAAAATATCCCCCACATTTACCTTTAGCGGTAAACTGCGGGGGATATTTGTCAAAACAGGGTCAGGCGACAACGGTTGCAACGAGTGTTGGAATTTCTCGTTGTTGCGGAGAGTGCCGTTGGCTCTAAAGCGAGTTCGTAGATAGAGTGGGTGTGGTGCTCTTCGCAAGAAGAGTAAAACAGAACGCCACAACCACTCAAACTTGTTTGAAGATGGTTGTGGAGGACTGTTTTGTCTACTGCTGTAAGCAGTCACAGCCACTCTATAAACAAAATAGGGTAGAGAAAAGGTTGGAGATACGAAGTATCTCTTAAAAGTTTTTGGGCGACTTTTTACAAAAAGGTGCCAGAGTGGCACTTCTGTAATTGGTGGCTCCGAAGTAGGCCGAGCAGAGTGTTGAGATACGCAGTATCTCCTAAAAATTTTTGGGCGACTTTTTATAAAAAGTCGCAGAATGAATGGAAAAACGAAGAGAGAGAGTAGTTGTAGGTTTGTCGGGAGGTGTGGATTCCTCGGTGGCGGCACAGAGACTCAAGGAGCAGGGCTACGATGTGGTGGGCCTGTTTATGGTTAATTGGCACGATACGGTGGGCACCCTCAGCGGCGAGTGTCCGTGGGAGGACGATAGACTCTTTGCGGAGTTGGTGGCCAAAAGACTCGACATACCCTTCCGTATGGTGGACCTCTCGGAGCAGTACCGCCAGAGGGTTGTGGACTATATGTTCTCGGAGTATGAGAAGGGCCGCACCCCCAATCCTGATGTGCTGTGTAATAGGGAGATAAAGTTCGATGTCTTCCTCAAGGAGGCGCTCAAGCTGGGTGCCGATTGGGTAGCTACGGGCCACTACTGCCGAGTGGAGCACGGCGAGGATGGAAGCCATAGACTGCTTGCGGGCACCGATAAGAATAAGGACCAGAGCTACTTTCTGTGTCAGCTCTCCGAGGAGCAACTCTCGCGTGCGCTCTTCCCCGTGGGCGATATGCTCAAGCCCGAGGTGAGGGCTGTGGCTACCGAGCACCATTTGGCTACGGCCAAGAGGAAGGATTCGCAGGGTATATGCTTTGTGGGCAAGGTCGATTTGCCCGTCTTCCTGCAACAGAAGTTGGCCGCCAAGAAGGGCCGCATTGTGGAGATTGACGCCTCGTGGGAGGGATACCGCACTGCCGAGCAGGAGAGTGAACTCATTCAGAGAGAGGATGTTGAGGCGTTGTCGCGCCCCTATGCCTATGAGCCCTCGAATGGTAGGAAGGTGGGCACCCACACGGGCGCACACTTCTACACCATTGGTCAGCGTCACGGCCTTGGTGTGGGCGGCACGGCGCTCCCCCTGTTTGTCATCGCTACGGATGTGGTGAGGAATATTGTCTATGTGGGACAGGGCCACACTCACCCTGGATTGTTGCGCTCGGCACTGCATATCCGCCCCGAGGAGATGCATTGGGTGAGGGAGTCAACGAGGATGATGCCGGGCGATGAGCCCCGAGAGTATATGGTGCGCATACGCTACCGCCAACCGCTCCAATCTGCACGCCTTTTTGTCACCGACAATGGCGGCTACCTGCTCTTCGATGAGCCCCAGAGGGGTGTCACTGCGGGACAGTTTGCTGCGTGGTACGATGGCGACGAGTTGGTAGGCTCGGGCGTTATTGACGAGTAAAAAAATGGTCCCGAGGGTGAGAAACTGTGCGCCAGGAGAAACACCCTATCGAAAAAAATACTACCTTTGAAAATTGAAATAACCTAAAGTAACATAAAACCTTACTAATATGCCAATGCTTTCCGCAGAGTGTCGCAAGGAGATAATCGACCTCATCAACCGAGAAGTTGTCCCCGCAATGGGTTGTACAGAGCCCATTGCTGTGTCGTTGTGTACTGCCAAGGCGGCCCAGACTCTGGGCTGTGAGCCCGAGAAGATTGAGGTGTTTTTGAGCCCCAATGTGCTGAAAAACGCTATGGGCGTGGGCATCCCAGGAACGGATATGATAGGCCTTCCTATCGCCATTGCACTCGGTGCTCTTGTGGGCAAGACGGAGTATCAGCTCGAGGTGCTCAAGGATGTGACACCCGAGGCTGTGGAGCGTGGAAGAAGGATGATTGATGAGGGCCGCGTGAAGGTGGGCGTGAAGGATGGCGACTGCGAGACGCTCTATATTGAGGCACAGGCCTCGGCTGGCAGCCAGAGCGCTACGGCCATCATTTCGGGGTCGCACACCAACTTTGTGTATGTGGCCAAGGGCGAGAGTGTGGAGCTTGACAACCGCCGCCCCGCCTCCGAGCAGCAGACAAGCAAGAGTGTGGAGCTCACCCTCCGTAAGGTGTGGGACTTCGCAACCACGACCCCCATTGAGGAGTTGCGCTTCATTCTTGAGGCTCGCAGGCTCAATAAGGCAGCCGCCGATGAGTCGTTGCGTGGCTCGTGGGGCCACTGCCTGGGCCGCACTGTGAAGGAGAGCGTCGGCAGCCGTAAGATTATGGGCGATACGATCTTGTCGCATATGATTTCCTACACATCGGCTGCGTGTGATGCCCGTATGGGTGGTGCGAAGATTCCTGTGATGAGCAACTCGGGTAGTGGCAATGAGGGTATCGTTTCGACCCTCCCAGTGGTGGTCTATGCCGAGGATACGGGTGCTACCGAGGACCAGCTCATCCGCGCACTTGTGCTCTCCCATCTGACGGTGATTTATATCAAGCAGAGCCTCGGTCGCCTGTCGGCCTTGTGTGGCTGTGTGGTTGCCTCGACGGGCTCAAGTTGCGGTATTACCTACCTTATGGGTGGCGACTACCGCGAGGTGGCAATGGCTGTGAAGAATATGGTGGCAACGCTCACGGGTATGATTTGCGACGGAGCCAAGCCCAGTTGTGC
The DNA here is from genome assembly GCA_045633765.1 of Tidjanibacter sp. Taxonomy (GTDB): domain Bacteria; phylum Bacteroidota; class Bacteroidia; order Bacteroidales; family Rikenellaceae; genus Tidjanibacter. Next base: position 5,705 of record JAZQZA010000027.1, read on the forward strand.
GCTGAAACTTTCGAGCTCGGTGTCGACTGCCGTTATGGCCGCCACGATGGCTATGGAGCAGAGGTGCGTGACTGCCTATGAGGGCATTGTGGATGACGATGTGGATAAATCCATCCTGAACCTCACGACCATTGGCTCGCGCGGTATGCTCGAGACCGACAGAATGATTCTGCATATTATGACACATAAATAGAAAAAACGACTAAAAAGGCGAACTTCGGCGTTACCCTTGACCTCAAAATCCTCATTTACCTATAGTAAACTGCGGTTTTTCGGTCATCGGGTGCCTTGAATTTCATCCTTTTTAGTCGTTTTTTTGTGTTGCTTGGCGAGGCTGTTGCATAAGTGTGGCGCTTCCTTTGGCTTATAGCAGTCAGATCTCAGATTGTTCACGGGTTACAAAAATGTAACCCGTGAACTTTTTTGTGAGGTATCTGGTATTTCTAGGGGCATAAGGAATGTAATCTTTGTCATCCTTGTTTTTCTGCCGAAGTACAGCCTTTCTACTTTAGGTTGGCGGTTATACACACGCCCCCGCTGCTTTGCAGCACCCCCTCTAACTTAGAGGGGGACTAAAGTAGAAAAATTTGGACTCTTTCTCTTCCTTTATACCTTTCCCGCTCATAACTCATCCCCAAATAAACACATACATCTATGTTACAAATTTCTTAGGTATCTTTAATAATACTCGCGAGGTTGGGGTGGAAATGTCGAATAAGTTTGTTTGGAGATTGGTGAAACAATTATTATCTTTGCCTATAGAATTGCGGAATACGCAGTTTTGTTTGATGGCATTTAGGCTATTGCTGACCTTGTAAAACGACCAAATTTATTACACACAAGCAATAGGCACGATAAATGCCCTCGCCATTTGGCGTGGGTTGTGCTTATGTGTGTATGGGTACTTGGTCGTCCCTTCAAGGCGTAAGCGTGACCCGCGTTTTTCTTATTTTGAGTTAAACGATGCCATCTGTTGGCAATGGGTGCGAATGCACAAAAATATGTATAACAAAACTCTAATCACAATGGAAAACACCGAGAAAACAATGCACAGCAAAGTGCAGGAATTTATTGAGAACGCCAAGAAAGCACAAATTGAGTCGCAAGAGTTTGAAAGGCAACAACAAGAAGCAGAAAGAGAGGCTTTCCTAATTTCATTAGGATTGTATACAAAAGAGACTATTTATGTAACACGAAGGGATGCGATGTTCGACGTTGAAGCACTTTACGATGAGAAGAATAAGCAATATTATAAGACAGTAAAGAGTGCCATTAAGGTGACAGATGAAGAGTTTGAGGAAATAAAAAAATATGCGTCTAAAAAAGAAAAAAAAGAACACGTTGAGAAATTGACTCTTGATAACTCTGCTGAGACATTACTTGGTACAATAAATGTTATTTTCCTTGTAATCTGCTGCTTGGCTGCATTTATTCTAGTTGTTATAGGAATAGACTCATATAGAGAGGGGTATCTTGTTGGTGTTGGTATAGGTCTGGCTGTACTCGGTGTGATATCTTATGCTTGTGTGAATGTTGTTTTGAATATATCCAACAACCTTCATCAAATTAACTCAAAGATGAAATAATTACTATTATTGTCAAGATTGGGTAACTTAAAAATATTGACACTAGTGAACAAAGTTGAGGGCGAGATAGGCCTGCAGACTATCATTGGTATACAAAGTTCACGGGTTACAAAAATGTAACCCTTGAACTTTTTGTGGTGCTTTAGGGAATACAAAAAACAATAAGTCCTGCGCGTAGCGCACCTTAGACCCCGCAATTGCATCGGCGGCGGATAAGCAACTGCCTTGAGCGGTCGTGACGAGCGCAGAGGTGAAAATTGTTAAGAAACGAAGACGGCAAATGCTTTGCCCGCCAGGGGCGTTCGTTTTAGATTTCACCTCTGCGCTCCCGCCATAGATGCCTTGTGGTGGCTTTTGCGCCACTTTTGCCACCAAAAGTGGCATAAACAAGCGCGACTAATGGGGCCTATAAGTCTTATAAGTCCTATGGGTCTTATGGGTCCTATCTCTTAACCAATTTTGCATTTTGAATTTCGACAAAACAACTCACGGGTATTACTTTTAATACCCGTGAGTTGTTTATGTGGTCTTTGGTTGCTGCTGGCCGCTCTATTTTGCCAGGAGGATCTGTTCGTAGCTGAAGGGTGTGCCATCCGAGAGGACAATATCCACCTTGGCCCTAACCATCCCTGCGCCGTTTTTGTCGAGCATAATTGTGCCCGATTGCAATTGGCGATAGGGGGCATAGTAGCGAGTGGGGTCCTCATAGACGAATATGTAGTCGTCGTTGTGATACTTGGTTGTCACAACAATCTCGGTGCCGATGAAGGCGGTATTCACACCCACGATGGCGTAGGTTGTGGCCGAGCGGATATCCTCCAGAGGGGAGAGTTTGAGCAGAAAGTGACCATCCTCCACGGTGGAGTAGCTCACTACGGGAATCTCTTCCTCTCCGAGATAGAAATAGCCGTAGGTGCCGAGGGGTTTAGGTTTAGGTGTGGGCTCTTCGGGGGTGGTGCAGGCAACTCCGAGGAGCATTGTGGCCACGGCCGCTACGAGTTTTATGTGATGGGTAACTCTTTTCATTGTTGAGAGGGGTGTGGGTTATTGGTGTATGGTTACAGCTCCGTTGTACTCGAGCTCACAACCTGCATAGTTGGTGAAAGAGAGCACGAGCGTGAGTTCCTCCTCGTTGAGGTTGAGCGTTATTGTTCCGCTGTTGCCGTTAGCCTTTGAGAATGTTGTCTCGCCGTAGGTGACAGTTAGGTCGGCACTCTGCGAGAAGCCGTGGGCGTTGCCATCGAAGAATTTTTCGGGGGCGGTGACTACTACACTCTGGCCGTTTGCAAGGTGGAGCGACACACTCCAGGGTGAGCCTGTGGCGTCAATCGAGGCCGAGGTGATGCTGCTCTTCTCGCCCTCAAAGAGGAAATAGTTGCTCTCCACAACGGGCGCGTCGTAGCAGGAGATGCAGTCGCCCTCGAAGCGTACCTCATAGGGGAGTCCGTCGTAGAGAACATCAAGCAGGGCGGTGTAGTTGCCCTCTTTGTTCTTCTTGAGCAGGATGGAGCCTGTGGCGCCCATTAAATCCGAGGCGGTGATGGTCCACGAGTTGTCGCCGTTGATGTTGTCCATAACGCCGAGTACGAGGTTGCTCTGGGCTATCTCTTTGCTGTCGAGCTTTATGTTTCGGCCCGTTGCAAGATTGTCGTCAATCATAATGTAGAGATACCAAGTGACAATCTCCAACTCCTCTGCATAGTCTATGCCCGCAGGGGTGAAGTAGAGATAGGTCATTCCCCCCTCGTTCATATAGAAAGCCGTGCGCAGGGGTTTCTTCTCGTCGCCCCTCGAGAGGGTGTTCTCGTTTATGGTGATGTTCTCCTCGGCCTTGGCGGTGATATTTACCGCAATGGAGGTGCCATCGGCGAGAATCATTCCTGCCTTGAGGGTTGCGGTGTTGTTGTCGATTGCAAAGAGGGCCTTGCCGGCGCTCACCTCCTCGGTCATTTCGGGTGCTACGCTCTCCAAAAATGCCCCCGAGAGGGTGGAGATGAAGGTGAAGAGGGTTCTCTCTGTTGTTATGTCAAACTCCTTGCCGTTGAGCGACGGGGAGATGGCGCCATAGAAATACTCGCTACACTCGATAATCTTCTCGGCCCCCTTGACGCCAAACAGAGGTGTCGCTAGTAGGGCGGGATTCTCGCCCACCATCATAAAGGCGGTGCTGGGGAATTTGTACTCTTTGCCATTAATGATGTAGGTGTTTTCACCCTTTGCCGAGGGGATTTCAGGGCCCGAGGGGAGCTCTTCCACTGCGGCCTTCTGTGTGATGGTTAGGGTTGCCGACTCCTCGCCACAGAGGAAGGCGACCTTGCCACTACGCTCCTCGGGGGAGGTGTTCTCCGCAACGAGGATGGCGATGCTCTGCCCCTTGCCCATATCTCCAAAGGATTGCTCAATGGATATCCACTCCTTGCCTGTGGTTATCTCTGTGTACCATACGGCAGGGGCATCGAGAGTGATGTTTTGCAGGCTCCCTGCAGCCTCGAAGCAAAGCGACTCGGGGGTGATTTTGAGCAGTATTTCCTCTTGCTCATTGGGGTCGTTGCAGGCTGCTATGGCTATGGCAGCAAGTGCCAAGAGGAGTGTGCGAAAGAGTTTTTTCATACTATGTCTTGTCTTTTTTTAGAGAATCGTGAATGTTGCAACCTCCACCGTGGCGGTGATGGTGTGTGCTGCTGCGCTGCTATCCTTTAGTGTGCAGTGAATCTTGGTGCCCGAGGCGGTGTGCTCAACCACAACCTCGCCGCCGTCTATGCGTGCATATCGCTCGCTCCACTCGCCCGAGGCCATCTCCACATACCAACACCCAGCCCAATAGGGGTGTGAGAAGCGGTTGGGAAGTCCGGGGATGGCGTGGTAGGGGGTAATCGCATCGCGGTCTATGGAGGTGTCGGCATTGCGGGTGAGCATTGGGTAGGTGCCCTGAGGAATGTCTCCTTGGGTGATGTCCCACTCCCACGGAACAAGCAACTCAATTCGAAGCAACTCGCCCGTACCTTGTGGCTTGCCCAACTCTATATCAACCCCCTCCTCGGCGAGGAAGATAAGCAGCGAACGATAGCTCCTGTCTTTGAGTCCGAAGTAGTCGCCGCGGTCCTCAATGAGTGCTTTCGAGAGAGTTGTGAGCTCAAGGTTGTTTGCCAGCGTACTGTTGGGAACGGATGACTCTTCGTATAGTGTGGGCTCCAGCTTGCCACTCCAGAAGAAATTGTGCTTCAGACACTTATGTCCCACCAGAATACCCTCAATAGTAAAGTGGTCGCCCGAGCCGCCAATTTGCACTACGCCGTCGTCCACAAGGTCAATATCCATCTCCGTGGTTCCCCCAGCGACCTCCGCCCAGAATGTTGCCTCGACCACCTCCACTCTCTTGCCCGGAAGCTCAACGGAGTGTGTGTAGCCATTTACGAAGGTGCTGGGCGAGAAATTGCCCGAGGAGTTCTGTGCGGCATAGATTCCGCCGAGAAGAGATGTGTTGGGCTCCTGCTTGGCATTGTAGGGGGCGTTGAGGAGAATTTGCACCCTGCTGCCGGGGCCTATAGGGTTGCCTTCGGAGTCCAACTCCATTGCCGAGTGGAGCGTCAGCATCCATCTGTCGGAGATTTCATCGCCCATATCGTCACCAATGTAGGCAATCTCGGCATTGGTGAACTCAATCTCCCGAGCCTCTTTCTCTATGTAGCCCTGTGGCGGAGTCGGGGTGGTGATTGGTGAACACGCAACTGCCAACAGACATATAATTATAGGTAGGATTTTTTTTGTCATCTTTTTTCTGTTTGTTAAAAAACCAACGAGATATTACAAAAGTATAGATTTTGCGTTGAAATTCAAAATTCGTCATAGGTGTAAATGTGTGGTAACCAAAAAAGTGTTACCTTTGAAGAGCCGTTTGGCAGAGCGGTTCTGCCCGATGGAGTTCCAAATAACCTAAAGCCCTATGAAACGACTCTTTCTGATTGCAGTAATTGCCCTTTTTGTGGCGTGCAGCCCCTCCCAAAAGCCTATTAATTCCGACACCGATTTTATAACCATTAACGGTGAGGACCTCATTGCCCCCGATGGCTCCAAATTTTTTATCCGAGGTACCAATCTCGGCAATTGGCTCAACCCCGAGGGTTATATGTTCGGTTTCCAGAGGACCAATTCGGCGTGGGGTATAGACCTTATGTTCCGCCAGCTGGTGGGCCCCGATGCTACCGACGAGTTCTGGCGTACATTCAAGGATTATTACATCACCGAATCCGACATTGAGTTTATCGCCTTGACGGGTGCAAACACAATCCGTGTGCCTTTCCACTATAAACTCTTCACCGACGAGGATTATATGGGACTGAAGGCTGCACAGGACGGTTTTGAGCGCATAGACAGGCTTGTGGAGTGGTGCCGTCCGAGAGGGCTCTACCTCATTCTCGATATGCACGATGCGCCCGGAGGACAGACGGGTGATAACATCGACGATAGCTATGGCTACCCCTGGTTGCTGGAGAGCCCCGAGAGCCAGAGGCTCTATGTGGACATTTGGCAGCGCATTGCCGACCATTATAAAGATGAAACGGTGATTCTCGGCTACGACCTTCTCAATGAGCCCATTGCGCCCTATTTTGAAAATAAGGAGGAGCTCAACTCCCGCCTCGCAGAGGTCTATCGTCTGGGCGTTGAGGCTGTGCGCAAGGTGGACAGGAACCACATCATCATCCTTGGTGGCTCACAGTGGAATAGCAACTTCCAACCCCTTGAGGGAACACTCTTCGATGAGGGTATAATGTACTCCTGCCACCGCTACGGAGGCCCCGCTACGGCAGAGGCCATTGCGGGATTCATTGAGTTTCGCGACAAGGTTCAAAGACCTATGTATATGGGCGAGATTGGCCACAACACGGAGCAGTGGATGGCCGACTTCTGCAAGGCTATGGAGGATAACAACATTGGCTACACCTTCTGGCCCTACAAGAAAATAGAGAGTTCCTGCTTTGTTGGCATTACACCGCCCGAGGGGTGGGAGAGTGTGCAGCGCTTCTCGGAGGCGCCCCGTGGTACCTTCAGCGAGATTCGTGAGGCGCGCCCCTCACAGCAGGAGTCCCTCAGACTTATGCAGGAGTTTCTGGAGAATAGCCGATTCGAGAACTGCAACATTCAGAAGGGATATATTCAGGCCATTGGCCTTAAGGCCGAGTAGTAAAAACGGCTAAAAAAGTGAGTTGGAGAGATGACGATGGAGTTCCGAAAGGCTTGTAGCGAGGATGTGGAGTGCATTGTGGAGATAATTCTCGGTGCGCAACGCCGTCTTGCCGCCTCGGGCATCGACCAATGGCAGAATGGTTACCCCAATCGCCCACGAGTGGAGGAGGATATCGCCCGAGGGTACGGCAGGGTGCTGCTTGTCGATGGTGAGGTTGTGGCCTATGGAGCCCTGACCTACGATGGCGAGAGGGCCTACGAAGGGCTGCAGGGCGGCTCGTGGCTCTCCCACGCTGGGGACTATCTCACAGTTCACCGACTCTGCGTGGTAGATTCTGTGGTGGGATGTGGTCTGGGACGCCGTTTTATGCTTGAGGCCGAGGGTGAGGCTCGGCTAAGGGTGGCGAGTGTGAGGGTCGATACCCACCCCGACAACCGAGTGATGCGGAGGCTCATAGCCTCGCTCGGCTACACCTACTGCGGTACGGTTGTCTATGAGAGTCTGCGACTTGCCTATGAAAAGATACTCTGACAAAAAAAACCTTGCCTCCCGAAAGGGGCAAGGTTTTTTGTCTGATTTGTATGGCGTGAAAGCCTACGACTTCTTATATAAGTCGAGGAGCTCTTTGGCGGCAATGAAGGAGCTGATGCGGTCGGAGAGCACAGCCTCCTCGTAGTCGGCCAGACGCTCGGCGATGGCGGGGTTGCCATAGAAACCACCCTTGAGGGCCTCGTTGATGCTCTCATACATCCAATACTTGCCCTGACGGTTGCGGTTGGCCTGGAAGAAACCGTTCTCCTTGGTGTGCTTGATAAAGTCCTCGACGGTGTTCCACACATCGCCAATGCCCTTGCCCGAAACGCTCGAGCAGGTGAGCACCTGAGGGGTCCACTGGCTCTCGGTGGGAGGGAAGAGCTTGAGGGCGTTGAAAATCTGTGCGCGGGCCAGCTCGGCACGGTGGCGGTTGTCACCGTCGGCCTTGGTGATAGCCACCACATCGGCCATCTCCATAATACCCCTCTTGATGCCCTGCAACTCGTCGCCTGCACCCGAAATCTGGAGGAGCATAAAGATATCCACCATTGAATGTACGGCAGTTTCGCTCTGGCCAACACCCACAGTCTCAATGAAAACCACATCAAAGCCGGCAGCCTCGCAGAGGACAATCGACTCACGGGTCTTGCGAGCCACACCGCCCAATGAACCAGCGCTGGGTGAGGGGCGAATGAAGACCTTGGGGTTGTTGCAGATGGTCTCCATACGAGTTTTGTCGCCCAGAATGGAGCCGCCCGTACGCTCCGACGAGGGGTCGATGGCAAGTACTGCCAACTTGTGCCCAAGGTCGGTAACCATACCGCCCACAGCCTCAATGAAGGTCGATTTGCCTGCACCAGGAACACCCGTGATACCGATGCGCATCGACCTTCCCGAGTAGGGTAGGCAGCGCTCAATAATCTCCTGTGCCTGTGCGTAGTGGTCGCGGTTGTTGCTCTCGATGAGGGTGATAGCCTGCGAGAGAATGGTGATGTTGCCCTCCAGGATACCCTTCACATACTCCTCGGTGGAGAGCGTACGACGCTTCACACGCTTGAAATATGGGTTCACGATGGGTTGGCTTTCCACGCCGTCGGTCACATTCAGGGCGCTGGAGCCGTGCTCCTCGCGGTGGTGGTATTCGAAATGGTCTATATTGTTGGAACTCATTGTGTTATTATGTTTTCTATAATCTCTACATTTAGTGTCCAAGGGTTGCCCGTCCAGACAATCACACCCTTGGGATTGACGATGACTGCATAGGGAACGTGGTTTGCGCCAAAGGCCCTGAACATTGTGCCCTCTTCGTCGCTGGCTACATAGAAGAATTGGTACTCGTGCATCAGAAGAGAGGCTACCTGCTCGGAGGGCTCCCTAGTGAGCATCACCACATCCATCTGGTCGAGGAAGGTGTGTGATAGGGAGTTGCAGGTGTTGATGTGTGCCTTGCAATCGTCGTTGGAGGAGTGGAAGAACTCCACCATCAGAAACCTTCCACCCAGCTGCGGGGTGTCGCTTATCCACTCCACACCGCTAATGTGTGGAGCCTTGGAGCCCACCTCGACCTGCTGCGCCGAGAGCGAGATTGCAACTCCGAGGAGCGCAAAGAGTATGCACAAAGTTCTCTTCATCACTACAAAGATACCTATTTTAATCGAGAATAGGCTCTTTGTGGGGGATATTTTTCCATCTTGGGAGTAAATTTTGCATTTTGAATTTTGCATTTTGAATTTTATATGTATCTTTGCACGCTCAAAGATCGAAAGAACTTCGGTCGGCGCGGATGCCCAGGTGGCGGAATAGGTAGACGCGCACGTTTCAGGTGCGTGTGCCGCAAGGCGTGCAGGTTCGATTCCTGTCCTGGGCACCACAGACAGCTTGCAGAGATGCAGGCTGTCTTTTTTTGTCTAAAGTCCAACGCCTCCCCACTGCCTCACCATCCCCGCTGTTTTGTGTTGCGGGGTGCCTATTTTTTCTCCCTTTGATGTTTTGAATTGTGGAAAAGGTGCAATATCTTTGCAATGTTGTATAGACTGCACACATTTGTTTCGAAACCTAAAATTGAGATTATGACTGATAAACAGACAACCATAGCAGAGGGCGCAGAGGCCAAAAAACCGGGCCTTGTGCGCCGTCTTTATAATTGGATGCTCTCGTGGGCCGAGAGCCGCTGGGCCGGCTGGGCGATGTTCCTTTTCGCTATGTCGGAGGCTATCTTCTTCCCCATCCCCCCCGATGTGCTCCTGCTGGCGCTCTGTGTGGGTATGCCCAAGAAATCATTCAAATATGCACTCATCTGCACCGCAGGCTCGGTGGCGGGTGCCGTTGTGGGTTTCGGTCTTGGTGCCTTTGCGTGGAGTGCAGTGGAGGGGCTCTTCATCCCCGGAGTATTCTCGCAGGAGGCCTTCGATAATGTGGGCAATCTGTATGAGCAGTGGAATTTCTGGCTCGTCTTCACCGCCGGTTTCACCCCTCTGCCCTATAAGCTCATAACCATCTCGGCAGGCGTTTTCCTTGGGCTGAAGAGTTTCCCCATCTTCATTCTGGCAAGCATCATCTCGCGAGGTCTTCGCTTCTTCCTCGTTGCAGGCCTTGTGTGGAAGTTCGGCGCCCCAATTAAAAAGTTTATCGATAAATACTTCAACCTCTGTGCGGTGGCCTTTACGCTGCTGCTCATCGGAGGCTTTGTGTTAATCAAATACGCACTCTAAATCACGAAATATAACACTATGGAACTCTACGGCGTTATTGGTAAGCCACTGCAGCACTCTATGTCGGCCGATTACTTCACCCGCAAGTTTGCGAGCGATGATGATCTCGACTCCCGCGAGTATCGCAAGATAGAACTCGATAGCCTTGATGATTTGCAGGGCTACCTTGCCGAGCATCCCAACCTCAGGGGCTTCAATGTTACCCACCCCTATAAGGAGCAGATTATCCCCTTCCTCTCGTCGCTCTCGCCCGAGGCACAGAGGATTGGCGCAGTGAACTGTGTGAAGGTGGCGCCCGACGGTACCCTCCACGGCCACAATACCGACTATGAGGGTTTTGCCTCGGCCATTAGTGAGTGGCTGCTTGCCGAGCGTCCAAGGGCACTTGTGCTTGGTACGGGCGGTGCTTCGAAGGCTGTGCAGGCGGCACTCAAGGATAAAGGTTTCCAATTTGTGGTGGTTTCCCATAGTGGCAATGGTGACATCTCCTATGAGGAGGTCACCGAAGAGGTGGTGGCCGGCTATCCGCTGATTATCAACACCACACCTCTCGGTATGCTCCCCAATGTGGGCGAGTGTCCTCCGATTCCCTATGAGGCTCTCACCACCGAGCACTTCCTCTTCGACCTGGTTTACAACCCTGCCACCTCCGAGTTTTTGCGTCGTGGTCAGATGCAGGGCGCAGCTGTCTGCAATGGTCAGAAGATGTTTGTCTATCAGGCGGAGGCCTCGTGGAGAATCTTCGGCCGCCTGTAAGGAGCAGAAAGAATTGACGATTTAGTCGTCCAACTACAATAAATCCCCTTTGTATTTTGTGCCGACAAAATGCGGAGGGGGTTTTCTTTCTGTGCCTCAATCACCTCCGCCCGCCGAGGTTGTTGAAGCGTTGGAGAGAGGGATGACAAAATTAATAAATCTCATCTTTCAACTTTCATCTTTCAACTTTATTGCATATCTTTGCCTATGGTATGACCTAATAGACTTCGTTATGACTCAATTCGTTCATCTTCACGTACATACACAATATTCAATCTTGGATGGAGCCGCCTCCATCTCCTCGCTTATTGCCCGTGCCAAAGAGTATGGTATGGGGGCCTTGGCTATCACCGACCACGGCAATATGTACGGAGCCAAGGAGTTCTACAATAAGATGACGGATGCGGGTCTGAAGCCCATTTTGGGATGTGAGACCTACATAGTGGCCGACCGCAATGTCAAGAACAAGGACACCGAGCGACGCTACCACCTCATACTCCTGGCCAAGAACGAAGTCGGCTACCACAACCTCATAAAGCTTGTGTCGATTGGCTACACCGAGGGCTCCTACTACGGCAAGCCCCGTATCGACCACAAGATTCTTGAGGAGTTACACGAGGGTATCATCTGCTGCTCGGCTTGTATTGCTGGCGAGGTGCCCAAGGCGCTGATGGCAGGTAATGAGGCCGAGGCGGAGAGGATTATTGAGTGGTATAAGGGAGTCTTTGGCGAGGACTACTACATTGAGATTCAGCGCCACGATCCCAAAGATCCCACCCGTCCCCACGATGTCATTGAGGCCCAGAACAGCGTCAATGGTCGACTCGTTGAGCTGGCCAAGAAGCACGGCGTTAAGTACATCTGCACCAACGATGTCCACTTCACCGATGCCGACGACGCTATGGCCCACGACCACCTCATCTGCCTCAATACGGGCAAAGACCTCGACGACCCAACGCGTATGCGCTACACGGGTGAGGAGTACTTCAAGAGTCCCGATGAGATGGCGGCCCTGTTTGCCGACTATCCCGAGGCGCTCGAGACTACCCTTGAGATTGCCGATAAGGTGGAGCAGTTCAACCTCAATAGCGACCCTCTGATGCCCAACTTTGAGGTGCCCGCAACGCTTGAAATCGACGAGCAGAAACTCAAGGAGAGCATACTCAAGAAGACCAAAGATTCCGAGGAGAAGGCTGCCATTGAGGCCGCCGATAATATCTACGCCTATGCCGAGGCCCACCCCGAGGTGGAGGAGAGGCTCACCGTGGCCAAACAGTTCCAATACCTTTGCTACCTTGTCTATGAGGGTGCCCATATGAGGTATGGCAAGGAGCTCGGCGCGGAGCTCGAAAAGCGTATCGCCTATGAGCTCTCCGTTATCGAAAATATGGGTTTCCCGGGTTACTTCCTCATCGTGTGGGACTACATCAGGGCTGCTCGTGAGTTGGGAGTGTCGGTAGGTCCCGGTCGTGGCTCGGCTGCCGGCTCGGTGGTGGCATACTGTCTGAAGATTACCAATATCGACCCCATAAAATATGACCTGCTGTTTGAGCGATTCCTCAATCCCGACCGTATCTCGCTCCCCGATGTGGATGTCGATTTCGATGAGGATGGCAGGGCCGATGTGTTGGGCTATGTGATTGAGAAATATGGTCGCAAGCGTGTGGCGCAGATTGTCACCTTCGGTACGATGGCACCCAAGATGGCCATTAAGGATGTGGCCCGCGTGCAGAAACTCCCCCTTGCCGAGAGCGACCGCCTTACGAAACTTATCCCCGATAAGATTGAGAACAAGAAGGGCCAGAGGCCATTCGATTGGCTCTATGAGAGCGTGAGCGAGTTTGCTGCCGAGAAGAAGAACGAAGATCCGCTGGTGCAGAACACCCTGCGCTATGCCGAGAAGCTCGAGGGCTCCGTAAGGCAGACGGGTGTGCACGCCTGTGGTGTGATTATCGGTAAGGACGACCTGGAGAAGTTTGCACCCATTGCAACGGCCAAGGATGCAGATCTTAATGTGGTGCAGTTTGAGGGACAGTTTGTTGAAAGTGTGGGCCTTATTAAGATGGACTTCTTGGGACTCAAGACCCTCTCCATCATCAAGGATGCGCTGGATAATATCCGTCGTACTCGAGGTAAGGTTATTGATATTGATGCCATTCCGCTCGACGATAAGAAGACCTATGCACTCTTCAGCCACGGCGACACTACGGGTGTGTTCCAGTTTGAGTCGCCCGGTATGAAGAAGCACTTGAGGGCTCTCAAACCCACTCGTTTTGAGGACCTTATCGCAATGAACGCCCTCTACCGTCCGGGCCCTATGGAGAAGATTCCCAACTTCATTGCCCGTAAGCAGGGTAAGGAGCCCATCACATACGACTTCCCCGAGATGGAGAAGTATCTCTACGATACCTACGGTATTACGGTCTATCAGGAGCAGGTGATGTTGCTCTCGCAGTTGTTGGCCGACTTCACCGGTGGTGAGGCCGACACGCTGCGTAAGGCTATGGGTAAGAAGCAGAAGGCGGTGCTTGATAAGATGAAGCCCAAGTTCATCCAGGGCGCTATGGCCAAGGGGCACGACGAGGCCACGCTGGAGAAGATTTGGGGCGAGTGGGAGGCGTTTGCATCCTATGCGTTCAATAAGTCACACGCCACCTGCTATGCCTATGTGGCCTACCAGACCGCCTACCTCAAGGCACACTATCCCGCCGAGTTTATGGCCGCTCTGCTGAGCCGCAACTTGGCAAGTATGGATAAGCTGGTGAACTTTATGGACGAGACCCGCAAGATGAAGATTCGCGTCTTGGGTCCCGATGTGAATAAGAGTATCCACACCTTTTCGGCCGATAAGGAGGGTAACATCCGCTTCGGTATGGCCGGTATTAAAGGTGTAGGTGAGGCTGCTGTGAAGGAGCTTGTGGCCGAGCGTGAGCGAGGCGGCGACTTCAAGGATATGTATGATTTTGTCGAGCGCATAAACTTCACGGCTGTCAATAAGAAGGCCATTGAGAACCTGGCCCTCGCGGGAGCCTTCGACTCCATTCTCGGTTTCCATCGCAGCAAACTTTTTGTGCTGCAGAAGGAGTCCGATGTCCCCTTCCTGGAGCAGATGGTGCGCTATGGTGCAAAATATCAGCAGGACAAGGAGAATGCACAGCAGAGCCTCTTCGGTGGTATGATTGATGTAGCAGTACAGAAACCACTGTTGCCTCCGCTGCCCGATTGGGACAAACTCACCACACTGAATAGGGAGAAGGATGTTACGGGTATGTACCTCTCGTCCCACCCGCTGGATGACTATTCGGTGATTGTAAGACACGTGTGCAATGTCACAATGACGCAGTTCTCCAACCTTAACGATGTGGGGCAGAAGGACTTTGTGGCCGGAGGTATGGTTACTGCTGTGAGCCACCTCTACACAGCCAAGGGCCGCCCCTTCGGTAAGTTTAAGATTGAGGACTACTCGGGAGAGTATGAGTTTGCCCTCTTTGGTAAGGACTATGAGCAGTTCCGCCCCTACCTTTTCGAGGGCTATTTCCTGATGATTAAAGGCTCCGTTAGGCCCAAGCCCTACAATGCCGAGGAGCTCGAGGTGAAGATAATTCAGCTCACCCAGCTACAAGATATTAGCGAAAATGTGATAAAAGAGATAAATATCAATATCTTTGTGGAGGATTTAACGCCCGATTTCAGGGAGGAACTCACCAAACGACTCAAAAAGTCGAAGGGTAAGACAAGACTAACTATCAGAGTGTGTGATAGTAACACCGATGTTGCGGTGAACTTTGCGCCCAAGAAACTCACCGTGGGAGTCACACAAGAGCTGTTGGACTTCTTCAAGGACAACGATATTCTCTTCTCGCTCAAGAGCTAACGGGCACAAAAAACAGAAAACAATTAACTTTTGATACATTAACTTAAACTAAAAACAAACAGAATTATGGCACTTGCAATTAATGACGCCAACTATGCAGAGTTGGCAGCCGATGGCAAACTTTTGGTAATTGATTTTTGGGCAGAGTGGTGCGGTCCTTGCCGTATGATTGGTCCCATCGTTGAGAAACTCGCAGAGGAGTTCGAGGGCAAAGCCAACATTGGTAAATGCAATGTTGACGAGTCGAACGATGTACCCGTGAAATTCTCGGTTCGCAACATCCCCACCATCGTATTCGTTAAGAATGGCGAGATGGTTGACAAGCAGGTAGGTGCTTGCTCGGAGGGTGATTTGCGTGCTAAAATCGAGAAGAACCTCTAGGAAACGCATATAAGCGGTGCCTATGGCGCCGCACTGCGATAAAACCAAAAAAAGCCCCCTTGCAACTTGTCAGGTTGCAAGGGGGCTTTGTCTTATATAACCTTTTAGAAACTCAGCGAGAGGCTCATACCGACTGCCGTTTCGTTGCCGGCGTTACCTCTTACGGTACCCACTGCGGGCGAAAGGTTGAGGCAGTAGCCGCCACCCATAAAGCCGTGGCGTTTGTTCCAGCGCGCAGCGGTCATAGGCGCATCAATAATCGAGTAGAGGTAGCAACCCACAGCCAGAGCTACACTTGGAATACCAATCGCATCCTCATATTTGTAATCAATCATATTCACACCAACGGTTGCACCGAGAAGACCAACCAGACAGCCTGTGAATAGCAGGCCACCCTTCAGACCCTCGCCGTTGTACATCTGGCCGAGGCCGGGAATTATCAGCGAACGGGTGAAGGCTCCCGCAACGCTCAGGGGGTAGATGGGGTTGCCATTGGCGTCGATTTTGTAGGGGGCAAATGCGTTGTAGTTGTATGCGTTGCCGAGGTAGCCGCTGCCGTTCTCCTTGGTGATGCGTTTGACACTGAGGGCGTCAATGGTGAGGGTGCGACCATCGGTGGTGACGATGGTGTACTCCACGCCGGGAATCTGCTCAACGATGGTGCCCTGAAATACAAGCCCATTGGTTGTGTAGATGACATCCATAAGGTTCTGCTTCTGGATGTACTGCTGAGAGGATGCAACCGTGGTTGCTCCAAAGAGCACAACGAAAAGAATAAGTAGTCGTTTCATAGTGTTTGGGGTATTTATGTGTTAGACAAATATACACTTTCCTTTTATAATATAGACGCAAACGGACCCCTTTTTGTTGCACGACAAAGTAACTTTTTTTCAGAAAAATTTTCGGGGGGGGGGAATTGCTTGATAGTGAGGTGGTTGCAAAAAGTTATTTTGATATAAAAAGAGTTGTCTGTTGTCAGAGAGAAATTAGGGAAATTAGGGAGATTAAGGAGATTAGGGAGATTAAGGAGATTAGGGAGATTAAGGAATAGTCCCTAAACTCCTTAATGACCTATGTGATCAATAAGACTTAGGTCGGTTAGACTTTAGACTTTAGACGAAAAAAGCAGATAGTGGAATGAATGCGAGGCATACAAAGAAAACGACCTCCGCGCATAGTTGCCTATGTAAGGAGGACGTTTATCGAAGTATAACGAAGCAGTCGCCCGCTATATGCTTTTTTTAGCCGTTGTAGCGCTTCATATTCTCGATGAGCATAAGCACTTTGTTCGAGTAGCCCCACTCGTTGTCATACCACGAAACGAGCTTAACGAACTTGGGAGTGAGCTGGATACCAGCCTCAGCGTCGAAGATCGAGGTGCGAGCGTCGTCGATGAAGTCGCTCGAAACAACTGCGTCCTCGGTGTAGCCCAGGATACCTTTCAACTCGCCCTCCGAAGCCTCTTTCATAGCGGCGCAGATCTCAGCGTAGGTAGCCTCTTTTGCGAGGGTACAGGTGAGGTCAACAACCGAAACATCGAGGGTGGGAACGCGGAACGACATACCGGTGAGTTTGCCGTTGAGTGCGGGGATAACTTTACCTACTGCCTTAGCTGCACCGGTCGAGCTGGGGATGATGTTGCCGCCTGCTGCGCGACCACCACGCCAGTCTTTTACCGAAGGACCATCTACGGTCTTCTGAGTAGCGGTGCTAGCGTGTACGGTGGTCATAAGACCCTCAACCATACCGAACTTGTCGTTGATAACCTTAGCGATAGGAGCCAAGCAGTTGGTGGTGCACGATGCGTTCGAAACGATGGTCTGACCTGCGTAGGTGTTGGTGTTCACACCGCAAACGAACATAGGGGTGTCGTCCTTCAAAGGAGCCGACATAACTACATATTTAGCACCTGCGTCGATGTGAGCCTGAGCTTTCTCTTTGGTGAGGAAAAGACCGGTCGACTCAACTACGTACTCAGCCTCTACCTCGTTCCATTTGAGGTCTGCGGGGTTGCGCTCTGCAGTTACGCGGATGGGGTTGCCGTTTACAACGAGTTTGCCATCAACGATCTCAACGGTGCCGTTGAACTTGCCGTGTACGCTGTCATATTTGAGCATGTAAGCCATATACTCAACATCGATGAGGTCGTTGATACCAACTACCTGAAATTTGTCTGCCTGATTGCAAGCAGCGCGGAATACCAAACGACCGATACGACCAAAGCCGTTGATACCAATCTTAATCTGTGCCATAATTTTCTTTTAATTAAAGTGTTATTATACTGTTGTTTCTCTTTTTCGCATCGCAAAAGTACAAACTTCCAGCCATTTCCCAAAAGAATTATTAAATTATTTTAGTAAATCGCTCCAAAAGTAACAAATAGTTAACACATGGGAATTTGTTAGACGCCTTTCTTTTGCATCAAAAATAGATATTCCTTGTATTTATCATCTTTATTTACCCATTCATTTGTCCACCTCATATTTGACATGACATTTTTTTTGTAGTCAATTTCATAGGCTTTTATTAAAACTCCATGAGAATTAATGATTTCAAAAAGTTC
>JAZQZA010000028.1:0-40460 GCA_045633765.1 Tidjanibacter sp.
TGTGATGGCAATCCGCAAGGTTGCAAGCGAGGTATGTCTGATTGATATCAAACCCGACCTCTCCGAGGGTAAGGTTCTGGATATGTACCAGACCTCCACTCTTCTGGATTTCGATACCAAACTCGTAGGCGTGACCAACGACTACAAAGCTACCGCAAAGAGCGATGTAGTGGTTATCACCTCGGGTGTTCCCCGCAAACCCGGTATGACCCGTGAGGAGCTCATCGGTGTTAATGCAAACATCGTTAAATCGGTGGTTAACAACATCCTCGAGTACTCGCCCAAGGCTATCTTCGTTATCGTATCGAACCCTATGGATACTATGGCTTACCTCACCCTTAAGGCTACCGGTCTTCCCAAAAACCGCGTAATCGGTATGGGTGGCGCCCTCGACTCGTCGCGCTTCCGCTGCTACTTGGCTAAAGCCCTCAAAGCAGACATCCGCGATGTTGACGGTATGGTAATCGGTGGTCACGGTGATACCACTATGATTCCTCTCGTAGAGAAAGCAAGCTACCGCGGTGTGCCCGTGAGCCAGCTCCTCTCGAAGAAGAAACTCCAGCAGGTGGCTGCCGACACTATGGTTGGCGGTGCAACCCTCACCAAACTCCTCGGCACTTCGGCTTGGTACGCTCCCGGCGCAGCTATTGCAAGTGTTGTTGAGAGCATCCTCGGCGACCAGAAGAGGGTTATCTCTTCGAGCTGCTACCTCGAGGGTGAGTACGGTGCAGAGGACCTCTTCATCGGCGTTCCCGCTGTTATCGGAAAGAACGGTATCGAGAAGATCCTCCCCCTCAAGCTTACCGCTTCGGAGAAATCACAGTTTGAGAAGAGCGTTGCTGCTGTGAAGAAGACCAATGAGGTTCTTTACGAGATTGGCGCACTCACCAAATAAAAAACGCATATAGCGGGTGCTTTTCGCACCAAACTTCAGTGAGCGAGTTCCTCACCTACCTCGAGTAGGCTGCGGACTCGCTCCTTTGTTTGTCACAAAAATCCCTCCGCTCTATGCGTTTTTTTGTCTAAGGTCTAAAGTCTAACCGACCTAAGTCCTTAATGTCTTTAGGGTCCTTAAGGATAAGTCCCATAAGTCCCATAAGTCCCATAAGCCCCATAAGTCTTTGCAACTTTCAACTCCCCTCCTATCGTTGGGCGAAAAATTCTGCGGGGGGTAGTTGGCGGAAATGCAAAAAATTTTTATTATCTTTGTATCGTATTATCGGCTTATTGCAAAAGTGCCCCGATGAAGAGGCCGAATCGTCGTGTCGGGTGCCCTCCTTCGGGTGGTATTCGGAGCATTAGTGGGGCTTTTGCGCAAACTAAAAAACTATTGAAAAGTGGCAGGAGCAAAAATACTATGTGTTTGTCAGGAGATATTCCCCTATCTGCCTGAAAGCCCTATTGCGACCACTTGTCGCACACTTTCGCAAGCTATGCAGGAGCGAGGCTTTGAGATCCGTACCTTTATGCCCCGTTTTGGCTGCATCAATGAGCGCCGCAACCAGTTGCACGAGGTTATCCGCCTGTCGGGTATGAACCTCATTATCAACGACAACGACCACCAACTTATCATCAAAGTAGCCTCCATACCGGCGGCTCGTGTGCAAATCTATTTCATCGATAATGATGAGTATTTCGCACCTCGCAAGGCGACATTCCGCAATGCCGAGGGTGTGGAGTTTGAGGATAACGACCAGAGGGCCATCTTCTTCTCGCGTGGTGTCCTGGAGACCGTCAAGAAGCTGCGTTGGCAGCCCGACATTATCCATTGCCACAGCTGGTTCTCGGCCGTAGCGCCCCTCTACTTGAGGTATTGCTTCACGGACGATCCTCTGTTTGCATCGGCGAAGATTGTCTTCAGCATCTATGACGATATGTTTGAGGGCGAGTGGGGTAGTGCCTTCCGCGACACTATGTTGGGAGAGGGTGTGCCTGCCGAGAAGTTGGGCCTCGAGGGAGGACTCACATACGAAAATCTTATGAGGCTCGTTATTGATAATGCCGATGGCATTGTTGTTGAGGCGGAGCAGTTGCCCGCCGCAGTGGAAGAGTATTTGGCCGCAAGTGGCAAGAAGGTGCTCCGACCTACGGGTGAGCCCGCAAGCGACGAGAGGCTTTCGCAGTATAAGGAATTTTATGACTCTATTCTCTAAAGGATTTAATCTTAAGGGTGTCGGCGCTTTGGTGGCGTCGGCACTTGTGCTTTTGGTCAGCTCCTGTACGGAGGTGAATAACAGTCTGGGTATGGATATTGTCCCTCCCGGACAGCAGTTCGATGTTGAGTTTGCAACCATCAAGAATGGCATACAGAGCTACCTCACCCTCACAGACTCCATCGCTACAAGTGGGCTCGACTACGCCTACTTCGGCTCGATGACCGACAAACACTATGGCGCACGCACGAAGGCTTCGGCTATGATGCAGTTCGCCTATGCGTTGCGCACCGATACGATTGCCTATGCCGACCGTGACGCCAAGCCCGACTCGCTGGCGCTGTTGCTCGGTATGAAGACGGCAGGTGGCGACACCCTCAAGCGTCAGAGCTTCGATGTCTATCGTATGCGCAAGGCGCTCGTGAAGGACTCCGTATATTACAACGGTATCGACTATAAGGAGTATATCGACTCGCGCCCAATGTTCACCTGTGAGTTTGGTGGCAAGCCCAATGGTTCCACCGTTTTCGACACCTTGAGTCTTAAGGTTGCGGATGCGGCTCTGGCCGAGGAGTTTATGATGGATTTGTGGAACGACACTACCCTCTACTCCAACGATTCGCTCTTTGTGCAGAAGTATTGTGGCCTCTGCCTCACCCCCTCCGGCACCTCGCCCGAGGATGCGGCAATCTATGGTCTTAACCTCCAGTGGAGCACCGATGAGGGCCCTATGAGCTACCTTGTGCTCTATGGTCACGACTATCCCAAGGGCGACGACCCCTCGCTGGTGGAGGACGAGATTATGAGGGCTTTTGCTCTCTGCAACGACGGACAGTATGCCGATATGAAGACTGTGAGTGCCATTGAGCACGACTATTCGGCCACACTCTTTGGTGGCAGTATCAATATGAATGTTGCCGAGCAGGAGCCTCTGGCCAACCCCGTAGAGGTGGGATATATCGATGGTCTGCTGGGTGTGACCACCACGCTTGAGTTCAATGACGAGTTCGTTGCCTCCTTGAGGGCGCTCCGTCCCGAGGGTGGCGAGATCTTCATCAACAAGGCGACACTCAGGATTCCGCTCGCCGAGCAGGACTATACCTTCTTTGATTACGCGCCCGCACGCATAGGCACATACACATCCTACGCGAAGCTGACCGCTGTGGCCGACTACAACTACTACTATGAGGCCAACTACGATATGGAGCTGGTCTATGGTGGATACCTCAACCGCACCTTCGGATGCTATGAGCTCGACCTGTCGCTCTACCTGCAACAACTGCTGCTCGACGAGTCGAAGGAGGTGAGCCGCCGAATAACCTTCGGTATGCCGGCCTATGACTATATGGATGTCGCAATGGTGAAATTGGCTCTCGGCACAGAGGAGGCCTTGCAATTCGATATAACCTACACAATCATTGGTAAATAGCCACTCGATTGGGGAAAGAGAAGAGGGGACGCCGAAAAAAACGGTGTCCCTTTTCTTTGAAATATTCCCAAAGAGGTGTATCTTTGTGGCCCATAAATATAGGTATAGACCTGTTTTTGGACCCCGTCTTAAACCTCCCACTGTGGGGTGAAAGAGTCACAAATATTTGGAATTCAATCTGAAAGAAAGAGTATGCAACAGAAAAATCTGGTAATCGTTGAGTCCCCCGCAAAGGCCAAGACTATCGAAAAGTTCCTCGGTAAGGAGTATAAGGTGTGCTCCTCCTATGGTCACATCCGCGATATTGCCAAAAAGGGTATCGGTGTCGATGTCGAGAATGGCTTTTTGCCCGCCTATGAGATAGCCCCCGAAAAGTCCAAAATGGTTGCCGACCTGAAGAGGTTGGCCGAGGAGGCCGAGTGTGTGTGGCTCGCGTCCGATGAGGACCGCGAGGGAGAGGCTATTGCCTGGCACCTTACCGAGGTGCTCGGACTGCCCATCGACCAGACCAAACGTATTGTCTTCCACGAGATTACCAAGAACGCCATTCTTGAGGCTATCGCTTCGCCCCGCAGGGTTGATATGAACCTTGTGAATGCCCAGCAGGCCCGTAGGGTGCTCGATAGGCTTGTGGGCTTTGAGCTCTCGCCTGTGCTGTGGAAGAAGGTGAAACCCGCCCTCTCGGCAGGCCGTGTTCAGTCGGTGGCTGTGAGGCTCATTGTGGAGCGCGAGAGGGAGATTATAGGCTTCAAGGCACAGGAGTTCTACCGCGTGGTGGCACGCTTTACGGCCTCCGACGGCAAGGTCTTCAAGGCCGAGTTGGACCGTAAGTTCGACACCCGAGAGGAGGCTGTGGCCTTCCTTCAGAGCTGCGCCTCGAGCGACTTCAGGATTCTCAGCGTGGAGAGCAAGCCCGCCGAGAAGTACCCCGCACCCCCCTTCACCACCTCCACACTTCAGCAGGAGGCCGGTCGCAAACTCTCGATGAGTGTATCGCAGACTATGAGTGTGGCACAGAAACTCTACGAGAGCGGTTTCATTACCTATATGCGTACCGACTCGGTGAACCTCTCGACGCAGGCTATGAGCGCCGCCAAGGAGGCCATCATCTCGCAGTTTGGCGAGGAGTACCACGCCTGGAGGGCCTATAAGACCAAGAGCAAGGGCGCACAGGAGGCACACGAGGCCATCCGCCCCTCCTATCTTAACCGCCCCACCATTGAGGGAACAACGATGGAGAACAGGCTCTATGAACTCATTTGGAAGCGTACGGTGGCTTCGCAGATGGCTACCGCACAGATAGACAGGACCATCGTAACCATCCAGATTGGTGGCCACACAGAGCGCTTTGTGGCTATGGGTGAGCAGGTTAAGTTCGACGGCTTTATGAAACTCTACCTTGAGTCCTCGGACGAGGAGGGCGAGAAGGAGAATGCCGTACTTCCCTTGGTTGCCGAGGGCGAGATGCTCACAATGAAGGATATTACCGCCACCCAGAAGTTCACCCAGCAGCCCTACCGCTATAGCGAGGCTCTGCTTGTGAAGCGCCTCGAGGAGCTCGGCATCGGTCGCCCCTCGACCTATGCGCCCACCATCACCACCATCATCTCGCGTGGCTATGTCCTCAAGCAGAATAAGGAGGGACAGAGGCGTTCCTACGACCAGATAACCCTCTCGAAGGGCAAGATTGCCGAGAAGACTCTGAGTGAGGTTGTCGGCAAGGAGAAAGGTAAGCTCGCACCCACCGATATCGGTATGCTCGTGAACGACTATCTGGAGAGCCAGTTCCCCCAGATTCTCGACTATGGCTTCACCGCAACCGTGGAGAAGGAGTTCGATGCCATCGCCGAGGGCAAGGAGCAGTGGACCGAGATGATCTCCGACTTCTATGGTGGTTTCCACAAGACCGTAGAGAGCGCACTCGAGAATCAGATTCGCCAGAATAGCAATGTGCGCCAGCTGGGTATCGACCCCGTGAGCGGACTCCCCGTGTCGGCACGCATCGGCCGCTATGGCCCTATGGTGCAGATTGGCGGCGAGAATGGCGACAAGGCACGCTTTGCAAGCCTCAAGAAGGAGCAGCTCATCGCCACCATCACCCTCGAGGAGGCCCTCTCACTCTTCGCACTGCCTCGCACTCTGGGCGACCACAACGGTCAGGAGGTGAGCGTCGGTGTGGGTAAGTTTGGCCCCTATGTTCGCTACGGAAGCAAGTCCTTTTCGCTGGGTAAGAGCTACGATCCCTATACGGTGACCTATGACCGCGCCGTGGAGCTCATTGAGCAGAAACAGCAGCAGGATAAGAGCGCCAAGACCCCCATTAAGACCTTCGATGGTGTGGAGGATTTGGCCATTCTCACCGGCATTTATGGTCCCTACATCCAGTCGGGCGGCAAGAACTACCGCATCCCCAAGACCAAAGATCCTCTCACTATGTCTTTGGAGGAGTGTCGGGCGATTATATCCAAATCCAAAAAATAAAAAACGCATAGAAGCGGCGTCTTTGGCGTTGCACTGCGATAAATCCCCTCCTCATTTGCGTCAGCAAACTGCGGAGGGGATTTTCTTGTGCGCCTAAAATCCACTCGCTTCTCTGCGTTTTTTCCTTTCAAAGAAATCCCCCTCACTCGCTGGCACCGTTGTGCCCTGCGGGCCCGCTACTTCGTTTGGCAAAAAATTCCCCTCACGATATGCACTCGCTCTCCTTTCAAACGAGGGCCGTGGGTAGAAATCCCAATACTCGCTGGCACCGTTGTGCCCTGCGGACTCCGCTTTCTTGTATGCCTTGCATCCATCTCGTTCTCTGCGTTTTTTTTGGGGGGGTAGGCGGAGGGGATTTTCTTGTGCGCCTTGAACTCACCTCGTTCTATGAGTTATTTTGGTTTCAATGGTAGGCCGTGGGTAGAAATCCCAATACTCGCTGGCACCGTTGTGCCCTCGCTGGCACCGTTGTGCCCTTCTTCGTTTGGTGAAAAAAATAGGGGCCTCGCAACTCTGCGAGGCCCCTATTTTTTGGTGCGCGGCGGATTTACTCAATCCAAGCGATGATGATACCCACATAGCCACCCTCGGCGGAGCTGCGGAGGTAGCAGAGGTTATTCTCAATCTTATCCACCATCAAGCCCTTATAGGTTGTGTTGGAGGCCAGGCCAAAGCCGTAGCTCTTTGCCTCAACATCCACAGTCTGGCCCACCACGGGGTCGGCCGAGAGTTTGAACTGGATATACTTATCGGCATTGTCGTTCATAATGCGGAAGGTGCGCAGCGATTTGCTGAAGAAGGCCTGATTTTTCTCCTCATCGAAGGCATACTCAACCTTGCTGTCGCGATAGATACCGGGTGCATCCTGTGTATCCATAAAGTTATCCATTGCGACCATCTGCTCGTCCACCTTGGGGCCGCAAGCGCCCATTACCACTGCAGCGGCGAGGGCTGTGAGAATATAGATAATGCGTTTCATTGTTGTCGCTTATATTTTATGTGACTTGTCTGTTACTGTACGGTAATGTAGCGGTAGAGGTAGTGGGTGTTACCCTCGGTGTCGGTAATCACAGCGCAAATCTGATGTTTGCCCGCGGTAAGCCTTATGCACGACTCGCTCCTGTTGCCGTCGATGTACCATTGGATAGCCTCGGGGGTAAACTCAAGGTTCTTAACGCTCAGGCGGATCAAATCGGAGGATTTATGCTTGGCATCAACGAAGAGTGCCGCACGGGGCGAAATCACATTACTCTGGGTCTGGAAGCTAAACTCATAGGTGGGCTCGGTCTCGTTGCCTGCATAGATGGCAGCGGTGTAGTGGGTCTCCACGGTGAGGGGCTCGAGCATCACATATTTGTGGGTGGTGGTGATCTCGTGAGTGTCGCCGGTGGCGGCGTTGGTGAAGGTCACCCTCCACGAGCTGCTCTCGCGCTCGGAAGCCTCCCAATCGATCAGTGCGTCATACTGACGAGCATCCATCACAAGGTCCTTAATCTGTGCATTGAAGGTCACAGAGCCGCCCTTAATGGCGATGTCGGTGAGGTTGTAGGGGAGTTTCTCGAATGCCCAGTTCTGGAATACTGGGGTGGTGTCGTAGGAGAGCACGGTGACATTCCTCGCGCCGGGGAAGAACCAACCCTTGCTACTCTCGGTGGTTGCCGAGGGGTTGGCGCGGAAGATGGTTGCGCACTGGTGGTTGGGGTCGGTGTTGATTTGGTGCCTTACCCACTTGTTGTAGTAGGGGGCGCTCCAGTCTACGTGGTAAACGAGCATACCCTCGCCACCCTGAAGGCCGACGCTCCTGTCGCCCTCGTTGAGATACTTATCCCACTTGCAGCCTCCGCCTTTTGTGCGGGACTCGAAGAGGAAACACTCGGTCTTATCGTCGTTTGCCCAGAGGATGTAGCCATCGTTCTTGCTCACGTGTTGAATCTCGTGGGGGCCTGCCGAGTGAATCTCCTTGGGCAGATACCAGCCCAGAAGCCAACGCTCCAAGATGTTGTAGGTGGGAGGTGTGCGGCTGTCGTTGAGGTAGTTACCGGCGTGCATAATGGAGGCGAAGTCCATACCGAAGCACACATTGTTCTGGGTGTCATACCAGTCGGGCAGACCGATAGCGTGGCCGAACTCGTGGCAGAAGGTACCGATGCTACTCATAGTGGCACCGCTACGGTTCTTCAACTCCGAGGTACAAGCATAGACGGTGAACTGTTTGCCGTCGTAGCGGGGGTAGGTGTTCTCCATAATGTTCTGACCGGGGTAGATGTCCCACTTGTGGGGCCATACGGCATCTGCGGGACCGCCCTCTGCGGGGTTGTGACCGGCATAAACGACAAAGACGAGGTCGATTTTGCCGTCGCCATCGGCGTCATATTTCGAGAAGTCCACACCCGATGCATCGGCCAAATCGCAAGCCTCTTTTGCCTGAATAGCGGGGGCCTGGTCGTCGCCGTAGGAGTTGTTGCCACCGTAGTATTTACGGTCATTGGAGAGGCAGAAGGGACCCACAACATCAAAGGTGGGGTTGAACTGGCCGCTGGAAGCATCCTTGAAGTAATCTACAGCACAACCTGTGGCTCCATCAACCGAGTAGCCGGGCTCGTTAAGCAGGGCGGAGAACTTGGCCTGGGGGTCCTCGACGGTGAATTTGATGTCGGTGTACTCCACAAGAATCACAAGCAGGTTGCGCTGGCCTTTAATCTCGCCACCCCATTCGCCAATCTCGAGGGCTGCCTCGTGGGGAGCTACGCCACTGATGGCCCTCACCCTATTCTGAATCATCGTTTCGGGCGAGTTGAGGGTGCTGTTGAACAGGGGGTCCTCCACCATCTTGCGAAGGCCGATACTCTGCTGTGCAATAGCTTTATCCTTGCCACTGAGGAGGTTTGTGGGGCGTACTGCCACACCCGAGGATTTGATAAATCCGTTGTTGATGGTGGCGAAGCAGATGTCGTTGCCATCCCAGATGGCTGTGTAGAGTCCGTCCACAAGGAGGTGGTTGTTGAACTCGTCGCCCACAACCTCATAGGTTACAACGGTACCGTCGCTCTGGGTGTGCTGCATTTTGCCGCGTTTGGCGGGAACTGCCAGGGCGGTTGCCAATGCAAAAGTTGTCAAATAGATTAATAGTGCTATCTTTTTCATAAAAATAAAGGTTTTTCAGACTCGCAAGGTATGACTTTTTTTTGGAATAGCCAAACATTGCGCGCATAATGTGTGTGCGTGCGAAATAATATTTGTGAGGGGATGGAAATTTGGGAAATTGTTTTTATCTTTGAGAGTTATATGCTCGCGCGAAAGAGAGCGCCAGAGGGATGACGAATTTTTCGATTTACTAACAAACATAAAAACTACTTTATCAGTATGAAAAGACTTATTGAGTGCGTGCCTAACTTCAGCGAGGGCCGCGATATGGAGGTTATCCGACAGATTACCGACGCCATTGAGGCAGTGGAGGGTGTGAAACTTCTCGATGTTGACCCCGGTAAGGCAACCAACCGTACGGTTGTGACCTTTGTGGGCGAGCCCGAGGCTGTTGTTGAGGCGGCTTTTCAGGGTGTGAAGAAGGCTTCGGAGGTGATTGATATGCGCTACCACCACGGCGAGCACCCCCGTATTGGTGCTACCGATGTGTGTCCCCTTGTTCCCGTTGCAGGCGTAACTTTGGAGGAGTGTGCCGAGATGGCTCGCGCATTGGCAAAACGCATCGCCGAGGAGCTCAAGGTCCCCACCTACTGCTACGAGAGTGCCGCTTTGAGGCCCGAGCGTAAGAATCTGGCCGTTGTCCGCAAGGGCGAGTATGAGGCCCTCCAGCAGCGCATCACCCAGCCCGAGGAGATGCCCGACTTCGGTGGCGGCGAGTGGACCGAGCAGGCCGCACGCAGTGGCGCAACCGTTGTGGGTGCACGCGACTTCCTGATTGCTGTGAACTTCAACCTCAATACCACCTCCACCCGCCGTGCCAACGCCATCGCTTTCGATGTTCGCGAGAAGGGCCGCCCAATGAGGGAGAAACCCATTGTGGGTAAGATTATGAAGGACGAGAATGGCAAGACCATTATGATTCCCGGCACCCTGAAGGGTTGCAAGGCTATCGGCTGGTTTATCGAGGAGTATGGCATCGCACAGGTGTCTATGAACATCACCGACATTAAGGCCACACCCCTTCACATTGCATTTGAGGAGGTGTGCAGGGCTGCTGCCGCTCGTGGTGTGAGGGTTACCGGTACCGAGATTGTGGGCCTTGTTCCCCGCAACGCACTCCTTGAGGCAGGTAAGTACTTCCTGAGGAAACAGCAGCGCTCGCTCGGTATCACCGACCAGGAGATTTTGGATATAGCCGTTCGTTCGATGGGCCTCTCGGAGCTTTGCCCCTTCAAACCCGAGGAGAAGATTGTTGAGAGCCTCATCGAGAAGGATAACAAGAAGAAAGGTCTTGTGGATTTGACCTGTGCAGGTTTTGCAGAGGAGACCTCGCGTGAGTCCCCCGCCCCCGGTGGTGGTTCGATTTCGGCCTATATGGGTGCTCTGGGTGCAGCCCTCGGCACTATGGTTGCCAACCTCTCGGCTCACAAACCCGGTTGGGATGAGCGTTGGGAGTTCTTCTCGGATTGGGCCGAGAAGGGCAAACGAGTAATGAACGAGCTGCTGGCTCTTGTGGATGAGGATACCGATGCCTTCAACTGCATTATGGCCGTCTTCGGTATGCCCAAAGGCACCGACGAGGAGAAGGCTGCAAGGGCCGAGGCTATGGAGAAGGCTACCCTCTATGCTACCGAGGTGCCCCTCAAAACTATGAAGGCTTCGTTCCGTGCATTTGAGGTTGCAGGCGCAATGGCCGAGGAGGGTAACCCCAACTCGGTGAGCGATGCAGGTGTGGGTGCGCTGGCCGCCCGCGCTGCCGTTCAGGGCGCATTCCTCAATGTGAAGATTAACGCCGCAGGTCTTAAGGATAGAGTTAAGGCCGACGCTCTGGTTGCAGAGGCTGCCGAGATTGCAGAGGCTGCCGATGCACAGGAGAAGAGGATTCTCGAAATCGTCAATGGTAAAATCAACTAATTTTTGGTAAAAGATATGACACTCGAACAGTTTAAGGCCGATATAAGGGCGGGTATCCCCGAGGAGTTGCCCGCTCCCAAACCCTACGATACCTCCGTAAACCACGCCCCCAAGCGTAAAGAGATTCTCACCAAAGAGGAGAAGGTTCTGGCTATTAAGAACGCGCTGCGCTACTTCCCCGAGAGGCACCACGCAACCCTCGCACCCGAGTTTGCCGAGGAGCTCGAGAAGTATGGCCGCATCTATATGTACCGCCTGCGTCCCGACTATGAGATGTATGCACGCCCCATCGATGAGTATCCCGCCAAGAGCCGTCAGGCAGCCGCTATGATGCTCATGATTCAGAACAACTTGGATAAGGCCGTGGCACAGCACCCCCACGAGCTTATCACCTATGGTGGCAACGGTGCGGTGTTCCAGAACTGGGCGCAGTACAGGCTTGCAATGAAATACCTCTCGGAGATGACCGACGAGCAGACGCTGGTGATGTACTCGGGCCACCCAATGGGCCTATTCCCCTCGTCGGTAGAGGCACCCCGTGCGGTGATTACCAACGGTATGGTCATCCCCAACTACTCCAAACCCGATGATTGGGAGAGGATGAACGCTCTGGGTGTGTCGCAGTATGGCCAGATGACCGCCGGTAGCTGGATGTACATCGGTCCCCAGGGTATCGTTCACGGCACAACCATCACCGTGCTGAACGCAGGTCGCCGCCGTATGAAGGAGGGCGCCAAGGATTTGGGCGGTATGTTGTTCGTTTCGGCGGGCCTCGGCGGTATGTCAGGCGCACAGCCCAAGGCGGGTAACATTGCAGGCGTTGTGAGCATCGTGGCAGAGATTAACCCTGCAGCCGTCCAGAAACGCTATGAGCAGGGCTGGGTAGATGAGGTGCACACCTCGCTCGATGAGCTGCTGGAGCGTGTGAGGGTTGCACGCGAGAATAAGGAGGTTGTTTCGCTCGCCTATCAGGGCAACATCGTTGACCTCTGGGAGCGCCTGGCCGATGAGGGCGTTGAGGTGGACCTCGGTAGCGACCAGACCTCGCTCCACAACCCCTGGGCTGGTGGCTACTACCCCGTGGGCTACTCCTATGAGGAGAGCCGTGTGATGGTGGCCGAGGAGCCCGAGAGGTTCAAGGAGGCCGTACAGGAGTCGTTGCGCAGGCACGCTGCCGCTGTAAACCGCTTGGCCGAGAGGGGTATGTACTTCTTCGACTACGGCAACGCCTTCCTCTTGGAGGCTTCCAGGGCAGGTGCCGATGTGGTGCTGCCCAATGGTAAGTTCCGCTATCCCTCCTATGTTCAGGATATTATGGGTCCATTGTTCTTCGACTACGGCTTCGGCCCCTTCCGCTGGGTATGTACCTCGGGCAAGGAGGAGGATTTGGATAAGAGTGATGAGATTGCAGCACGCGTGCTGGAGGAGATCCGCTCGGAGGCTCCCGAGGAGATTCTGGGTCAGCTCGACGACAACATCCACTGGATTAAGGAGGCAAAGAAGAATAGGCTTGTTGTGGGCTCGTCGGCTCGTATCCTTTATGCCGACAGCGAGGGCCGCATCAAGATTGCAAGGGCCTTCAATGAGGCCATTGCAAGGGGTGAGATTTCGGCTCCCATTGTGCTTGGTCGTGACCACCACGATGTGTCGGGTACCGACTCGCCCTACCGCGAGACCAGCAACATCTACGACGGCTCGGCCTACACGGCAGATATGGCTGTGCAGAATGTTGTGGGCGACGGCTTCAGGGGTGCAACCTGGGTGTCGCTCCATAATGGTGGCGGCGTAGGCTGGGGTGAGGGTATCAACGGTGGCTTCGCTATGGTTATCGATGGCTCCGAGGAGGCTCGCCGCAGGATTGACAATATGCTGCTCTGGGATACCAACAACGGTATCGCGCGCCGCAGTTGGGCTCGCAACGAGGGTGCCATCAGCGCCATCCGTAGGGAGATGGAGCGCACCCCCGGCTTGAGGGTGACTCTGCCCAACATCGCCGATGAGGCTCTCATTGAGAAGTTTGTCAAATAGACACTATTGTCTTAAGTTGAAGAATTATGAAACTTGCGAAGATAATGACGCTTGTGCTCGCTGCGCTCATCCTCGGTGGGTGTGGTCAGAAGGAGCCCGAAGAGAACCCAACCCCCAATGAGGGTGGCAGACTTGCCGTCCCCGTTGGAGTGATGGTAGCAGAGGGTAGCCTTTCGACCGACTCGGCCACGATTCTCTGGAATGAGGTTGAGGGTGCTGTGGGCTATAAGTATAAAGTGCTCGAGAGTGGCAACCTTGTGACCTCCGAGGAGGTTGAGGCTACTGAGGTGACCATCACAGGGCTGGAGAAGCAGACCGAGTATAGCGTGCAGGTGCAGGCTCTGGCTCCCCAGAAGGAGCAGAACTCCCTCTGGAGTAGCCTCTTGTCCTTCACCACTCGTCTGCGTGGTAGTTCCGAGTCGGGCCCCTCGGTTGTGGTGGCCAAGGATGGCTCGGGTGACTTCAAGAGTGTGGGTGAGGCTATTGCCACCATCCCCTCAAGCAATCCCACCCCCTACATTATCCACATCAAAGAGGGTACATACAAGGAGAAAGTGCTCATTAAGAAAGGTCTTGATAATGTGATTCTGGTGGGCGACGGCAGGGATAAAACTATCCTCACCTGGGACGACTGCCAGGGCACATACAACGGCGCCGATGGCTCGCTGCCCGAGGCGCAGCGCCGTAGTTACACCCTCCGCGTTGAGAGCCAGAGGGTGCAGATTCACGATATGACGATTGAGAATACCCACCAGAACACCACCGGCTCGGGCGATCAGGCTATGGCTGTGGAGGTTAAGTATGGCAGTGTGAGCTTTTTCGACTGCAACATCACAGGCTATCAGGACACCTTCCTCGGCAGAGACGACTCGGCACGCGTGTATGCCAAGGGGTGCTTGGTGGAGGGCAATGTGGACTTCATCTATGGTGCGAGTGTTATGCTCTTTGACCACTGTCAGATTAATGTCAATCGCGAGGGTGCGGCCATTACGGCTCCCTCGACCGCCGCAGCTGCCCCCTATGGTATCACCTTCCTCGACTGTGAGGTGACCTCCGACGAGGTGGGCTTCAATGGCGCAAAGGTCAATAACATCTACCTCGGCAGGGCTTGGCACTATGGCGCCAAGAGCGTGTGGGTGCGCTGCAAGATGCCCAAGACGCTCCACGCCGACGGCTGGATGGCCAATATGAGCGACGATGTGGTTGAGGATAAGAAAATCTTTGCCGAGTGGGGCTGCACCTATGCGGGTGCCGACGCCTCGGCCCGCAAGCACGGTGGCCGAGTGCTCACCGACCAGGAGGCTGCCACCTATACGGCAGAGAATATCTTTGCCGATATGGAGAATCTGGAGGCCTTTGTGACCAAGTATAAAGTAGAATTTTAGTGTATAACCAAGTAATACTAATCAACAATGAAACAGCATATTATTTCCCGCGCCCACCTCACCCATAAAGAGGTAATCCGCGCCGTGAGGGAGAACTACACACTCAGCCTCTCGGAGGAGTCGAAACAGGCCATTGCAAAGTGCCGCGAGTACCTCGACAGGAAGGCCGTTGAGAGCCCCACACCCATCTATGGTGTGACCACCGGTTTCGGTTCGCTCTGCAACATCTCCATCGCTAAAGATGAACTCTCGGCTCTGCAGAAAAATCTGGTTATGAGTCACGCGTGCGGTACGGGCGACAGGGTCCCCACAGAGATTGTACGCATTATGATTATGCTCAAGGTACAGTCCCTCTCCTACGGTCACTCGGGCGTGCAGGTGGCCACCGTGGAGCGTCTTATCGATATGTTCAACCGTCACTACAGCCCCGTGGTGTATCAGCAGGGCTCGCTCGGCGCTTCGGGCGACCTAGCACCTCTGGCACACCTCTCGTTGCCCATCCTGGGCCTTGGCGAGGTGGAAACCAAGGAGGGTGAGATTATCTCGGGCGAGGAGATGAACCGCCGCGAGGGCTGGGAGCCCCTGACGCTCCAGTCGAAAGAGGGCCTTGCTCTGCTGAACGGTACGCAGTTTATGGCCTCCTATGGTGTGTGGTCGCTCGACAAGGCCGAGAGGTTGTCGGATTTGGCCGACCAGATTGGCGCAATGTCGCTCGAGGCATTCGATGGCAGAATTGACCCCTTTGCCGACAATGTTCATCAGGTAAGGCCCCACAACGGTCAGATTGTTACGGCTGCACGCTTCAGGGAACTTTTGGAGGGTAGCGAGCTTATCGCACAGCCCAAGAAACACGTTCAGGACCCCTATTCGTTCCGCTGCATCCCCCAGGTGCACGGCGCATCGAAGGACGCTATCGCCTATGTTGCAAGCGTCATCGAGACCGAGATTAACTCCGCAACCGACAACCCAACCGTATTCCCCGATGAGGATGTGGTGGTTTCGGCAGGCAACTTCCACGGTCAGCCCTTGGCCTTGGTTTTGGACTACTTGGCTATCGCTATGGCCGAGCTCGGCAACATCTCGGAGCGCAGAACCTATAAACTCATCTCGGCACAGAGGGGACTTCCCAGCTTCCTGGTGGCCAAGCCCGGTCTGAATAGCGGCTTTATGATTCCCCAATATACGGCTGCCTCGATTGTGAGCCAGACCAAGGGCCTCTGTATGCCCGCCTCGGTGGATTCGATTCCCTCGTCGCAGGGTCAGGAGGACCACGTAAGTATGGGCTCCAATGCCGCCACCAAGTCGGCACGCGTGGCCGACAATGTGGAGAGGGTGCTCGCCATCGAGCTGCTCAACTCGGCACAGGCTCTCGAGTTCCGTCGTCCTTTGCGTTCGAGCGAGCCCATCGAGAAACTCTTTGCCGACTTCAGGGCTGTGGTTCCCTTCGTGGATACCGATATGGTTATGTACCCCTTGATTGCCAAGGCTGTTGAGTTCCTTCAGAACAGGTAGAATATGCGCTTGCTAATCAAAAACATAAAGACTCTTGCCGGCATTCTCCCCCTTGAGGTTTTGCGCCTTGAGGGTGGCAGGATGAACTCGGCCGAGCAGATTGATGGTGCCTTCCTCATTGCCGAGGATGGCATCATCACCCGTTTTGGCAAGATGGAGGAGCTTGGCTCGGTGGAGGCCGACAAGGTTGTCGATGCCGAGGGTAGGGTGGTGTTCCCTGCCTTCTGCGACTCCCACTCACACATCGTCTATGCTGGCTCGCGTGAGGGCGAGTTTCGCGATAAGATTGCCGGTATGACCTACGAGGAGGTTGCCGCCCGAGGTGGTGGTATGCTCAATTGGGCCGACCGTCTTGCCGAGGCCTCCGAGGAGGAACTCTTCGAGGCAGCCAAGAGGAGAGCGTGGAGGATGATTCGCTCGGGTGCGGCTACGCTGGAGGTTAAGAGCGGCTATGGCCTCTCGACCGAGAGCGAGCTTAAAATGCTGCGCGTGATTAGGCGTCTGCAGCAGGAGTTGCCCGCAACCATCAAGGCCACCTTCCTCGGTGCTCACGCCGTGGGCAGGGCCTTCAAGGGCCGCCAGAGCGACTATGTGGAGCACGTGTGCAGGGAGATGATTCCAGCCGTTGCCGAGCAGGGCGTGGCAGAGTTTGTGGATGTCTTCTGCGACAGGGGATTTTTCACCCCCGAGGAAACAGCGGGGATTCTTGAGTGTGGCAAACGCTATGGTTTGCGCCCCAAGATTCACGCCAACGAGCTCGCCTCGAGTGGTGGTGTGCAGGTGGGTATCAAGTATGGAGCACTCTCCGTTGACCACCTCGAAGAGGCTAATGAGCAGGATGTCTTGGACCTAAAGAACTCTTCGACCATACCCACCGTTCTGCCCGGTGCGTCGTTCTTCTCGAATCTTCCCTTTGCGCCCGCAAGGAGAATGGTGGATGAGGGACTCGCGGTGGCTATTGCGAGCGACTGCAACCCCGGCTCGTCGCCCTCGGGTAATATGATGCTGCTCTGGAGCCTTGCCTGTATAAAGATGCGCCTGACGCCCGAGGAGGCCTTGAGCGCGCTTACTATCAATGGCGCTGCGGCACTCGGCTTGAGTGCCGATAGGGGCGCAATATCGGTTGGTCGCAGGGCCGACCTTGTAGTGTCTAAACCCGTTCCATCGTTGGCCTACCTCCCCTATAGCTTCGGCGAGGAGTTGGTGGAGCAGACCATTATCGGTGGCGAAATAGTATAACAAACTCACTCTGTGAAATGAAACGACTGCTCTATATTGTTGTGGCACTTCTTGTTGCGCTGATGGTTGGGTGCTCCGAGGCCTATGACGATAGCGCCCTTCGAGAGGAGATGGAGGCACTGCGCCAAAGGATTAAGGATGTCGAAACACTCCTCAATGCCTCGGCCGGCAACCTCTCTGTAATCTCCGTTGAGGAGTGCGCCGAGGGGTATGTTGTGACCTTCTCGGACGGCTCGACGATCCTTGTCAGACACGGCAAGGATGGCGCCGACGGAGAGGATGGCCCACAAGGCCCACAAGGTGATAAAGGTGATAAAGGCGAGCAGGGCGACAAGGGCGAGCAAGGAGATAAAGGTGAGCAAGGAGATAAGGGCGAGGATGGCGAAACGCTCATTGAGTCGATAATCATCGGCGAGAGCGATGTGACCTTCATCCTCACAAGTGGTAAGACCGTGGTTGTTCCTCTGGAGGGCTACTACGACACCTCGGAGGCCCCCATCAACTTCCTCGACAACACCGCAAAGGTGCTGTGTGTGCTCGCTTGGGATGGCGATGGCGACCAGCAACTCTCCTACCGTGAGGCCGCTGCGGTGAGCTCCATAGGTGCCGCTTTCAAGGGCTCGGATATTATGGCTTTCAGGGAGTTGCAATTCTTCTCCTCGCTTGAGGCCATTGATGACGCCGCCTTCTATGGGTGCGAGAGGTTGATTGCAATCAGGCTTCCCGAGTCTGTCAGGAGCATCGGTAATGAGGCCTTTCGTGGCTGTGCGGCCCTGAGGGAGGTTAATATCCCAAGCGGTGTTGGTGTGCTGGGCGAGAGGGTGTTCCAGAACTGCACTCAACTCGAGGAGGTGACCATCCCTGCCTCGGTGGAGAGAGTCCCTTACTACTGCTTCTACGGTTGCGAAAAACTCACCAAGGTAGCCATAGAGGAGGGCGTGAAGGTGATAGGCGAGAGGGCTTTCCAGTCGTGCTATGCGCTCCGTGAGGTCGTTGTGCCCCAAAGTGTGACGCAGATGGAACGCAACGCCTTCTACTTCTGCAAGGCTCTGGAAAAAATCTCTCTGCCCGAAGGACTTACGACTATAAGCAACGAAACATTCTACAATTGCGAGAGCCTCGAAAGCGTTACCCTGCCCTCGGCTCTAAAGAGCATTGGCAACTACGCCTTCCGTAATTGTGAAGCGTTGAAAGAGGTGGTCGCGAATGACGGATTGGAGCAGATTGGCGACTATGCATTCAAGAATTGTGGCTCGCTTACGAAGGTCACGATTCCCGCAACGGTCACCTCTATAGGGGCGTGGTCGTTTGAGGATTGCACAGGACTCGGCGAGGTGTGGTGTGAGCCCATTGAGCCCCCTGTGCTCGGCACGGACGCCTTCGATTACAACGCCGATGGGCGCAAAATCCTTGTGCCCGAGGAGAGCGTGGAGAGGTACAAAACGGCCAAGGTGTGGAGCAATTATGCGTCATATATTGAGGCGCAAAGTGTTGAATAAATAATTAATAAACAAAGAGATATGAATAATTTTGTATTCCAGAATCCCACGAAACTTATTTTCGGTAAGGGACAAATTGCAAGGCTTGCAAAGGAGCTCTCCGCGGGCAAGAAAATTATGGTCACCTTCGGTGGCGGTAGCGTGAAACGCAACGGTGTCTATGAGCAGGTTGTGGCTGCCCTTGAGGGCTTCGACTTCGTGGAGTTCTGGGGCATTGAGCCCAACCCCAAGGTGGAGACTCTGCGCAAGGCTGTGGAGATTTGCAAGAGCGAGGGTGTGGAGTTTCTCCTCGCTGTGGGCGGTGGTAGCACCCTCGATGGCACGAAACTCATCGCTGCGGCTGCAAAGATTGAGGAGGATGCTTGGGACCTGGTTAGAAACCCAAAACTCTATGGCGGCACACTCCCCTTTGCGAGCGTTATGACTCTGCCCGCAACGGGTAGCGAGATGAACCGTGGTGCGGTGATTTCCAACCTCGCAACGGGCGAGAAATACTCCTTCTACAACACCTATCCCGTATTTTCGATTCTGGACCCCGAGGCAACCTTCTCGCTGCCTAAATTCCAGATTGCCTGCGGCCTGGCCGATACCTTTGTGCACGTTATGGAGCAGTATCTCACCATCACCGATTGCTCGCCGCTAATGGACCGTTGGGCAGAGGGCGTGGTGCAGACCATCGTTGAGGTGGCGCCCAAGGCTCTCGCCGAGCAGAAGGAGTACGACGCAATGGCAACCTTTATGCTCTCGGCTACTATGGGCCTGAATGGCTTTGTGGCTATGGGTGTTCCTCAGGATTGGGCAACACATATGATTGGCCACGAGATTACGGCCCTCACGGGCACCACACACGGTCAGACGCTGGTTATGGTGCTGCCCGGAGTGATGAATGTTTTGAGGGAGCAGAAGGGTGGAAAAATCGTACAGTTCGGCGAGCGAGTTTGGGGTATTAAAGAGGGCTCCAAAGATGAGCGCATCGATAGGACCATCGCCGCTACTGAGGAGTTCTTCCGTTCGCTCGGCCTTGCCACCCGTCTTTCGGAACTCTCTATTGGTGAGGATGTTGTCGAGGAGATTGTGCGCCGATTTGAGGAGCGAGGAACGCTGCTCGGAGAGGACTCCAATATCGATTACCGCCTTGTGCGAGAGATTCTACGACAGAGAATCTAGTAGAGGAAAAAACGGACATCGCAAGGTGTCCGTTTTTTTTGCCCCTCGGCCAAAGGCGGTGGGGATAAATCGGGCGGTTTTTCTATCCTTTTCCATGGCGCTCCAGGCGGAGCGTTTTTCTCTTTTTTCAAGGTGCCTATAAGCCCTCTATATTGGCCCTACAGATGGCGATTTCTGCGGCTCGGTGGGGTGGGGGCTGTTCCCATTTGTCAACTCTTTGGGCAGCAATATGTAACACCTTCCCTGTTCGGGTTTGCCGCCCCCGCTATCGGGGGGGTAAAAAAGCGTAGCTTTTCTTTTTATTGTTGGATATTTTCCCTATCTTTGCAAAAGATATTACCCTTCGGGTAACGCCGTTAGGGTAGTTGATTTTAAGGTATTTTCGCCCCTTTGATGTGGGATAAGTGATTGCAGGTCAGTGTGTTGCACTGTTTGCAATGTCCCCAAGATATGCTCAAAACTCAAGGAATTGAGCGTCAAAAAGGGCTCCCCGAAGGCAGTTTTGTCAATCTGCAAAAAGCCTCTACCGTAGGTAGAAATGTCCAGAAATTGTGATGGTCGGCACTCAAATAATTGAAAAATCAGACTCCGAGAACCAAAAAACTCCGGCACTCGACGAGAGCGCTTGGTATGTCCTCAGGGTGACCTATCAACGAGAGATGCAGGCACACCTCAAACTGATGGATATGGGCATCGAGTCCTTCGTGCCAACACAGCGAAAAAAGATAGTGCGAGGAGGAAAAGCCTTCTATCGAACAGTCTCGGCGCTCCACAACTACCTCTTTGTGCGTGCTTCGCTCGGCGAGATTAAACGCATCAAGGAGTCCTACATCCCCTATCTGCGTTTTATGATGGGCCACGATGAGAACGGCAATAAGTGCCCGCAGATGGTGCCCGAGGAGCAGATGCACCACTTTATCGCCATCACAGGCAGCGAAACCGAGATGATTAAGTACCTCGACCCCGAGAGCATCGACCTTGCCAAGGGCGAAAGGGTGCGCATCCTGGCCGGCCCCTTTGCAGGAGTGGAGGGCACATTTATGAAAATCTCGGCCAAGAACGAAAAACGCGTAGTGGTGAAGATCGAGGGCGTCACAGCCGTAGCCACCGCCGCCATCCCCGCCGCCCTGGTGGAGAGGATTTAAGACTAACTAACCAAAAACAAGTTGATATGAACTCAGATTTGATTATTAGTAACGAGCAGACAAATAATCTTTCAACGGTCCACCTTTACTTCAACGAGGAGATGCACTCGTGGATTGCGTATGGTTATTCTGCATATGCTTTGCGTCTTCTGATAAAGTCAAGAGGAATAGATAGTATTAGAGGATTTTCAACCACCAAGCAAATGCCATATACTGTGGTGAATAAGGATGTGTTGAAACGCTTGTGTGAAAGTTATTCCGTTGCCAAAGGTGATAATAGCGAACACTACATTATCTCCATCGACACAGAATTTGACCCCAACGATTACACAAGGTGGAACTATAAACTCAAAGAGGAACTTGACAAAAATGGAGGCTTCAATACGCAGACTCACATCAGCCATCTTGTTCCCAAGGATAAGTTCATCAAGGATGGTATGAATGGCTTAGCTAGAAATTCCAAGCGTCTGTTCGATATGATAGTGTCGTTGATTATGATGATAATCTTCTCGCCGCTATTCCTTATTTGTTCGATTTTAGTGCGCAAGGAAGATGGTGGCCCTGCAATTTATAAGCAAGAGCGAATAGGTCGATTTGGTCGCCCATTCTACATCTACAAATTCCGCACAATGAGGGTGGATGCGGAGGCTATCGGCCCTCAATTGAGCCACGGGGGAGGAGAGGGAGATCCTCGTCTTACGAAAATTGGCAAGTTCTTGCGAGCTCACCATCTGGATGAGTTGCCGCAGTTGTGGAATGTATTTAGGGGGGATATGGCATTTGTTGGTCCTCGCCCAGAGCGTAAGTTCTACATTGATCAGATACTCGAGCACGATAAACGCTATGAGTACCTCTACCAGATTCGCCCAGGAGTTACCTCTTATGCGACCTTCTACAACGGCTATACTGACACAATGGAGAAGATGTTGCGCCGCTTGGAATACGACCTCTACTATCTCGGTCATCGCTCGTGGTGGTTTGATATAAAGATTCTGGCAAAAACATTCTTCGGAATAGTTTTCGGCAAGAAATTCTAACAGTCGAATTTTATGGCAGAGATAAAGGTTGTCGAGGGCGAGGTGTTTGTGGATCATAGGGGCGAGATTCTCTCGGCCAACAACCTCGACTTTGCGGAGATTAAGCGCAGTTATACTATCACTAACGCCAATACAGAGGTTATTCGTGGCTGGCACGGACATCAGGACGAGAAGAAGTGGTTCTGGTGTCTGAGGGGTGGCTTTAAGGGTGCCTTCGTGGAGATAGACAACTGGGATGAGCCCAGCCGCGACCTCAAGCCACATCTCTACGACCTGTGGGCCGAGAGGAGCCAGGTGATTTGTGTGCCCGAGGGGTATGCCAACTGTTTCCGAGCAACCGAGCCCGACTCGTTACTGCTGGTCTTCTCGAGCAAGACCTACCCCGAGTGCTTGTCGGACAGTTGGCGTTATGAGCCCAACTACTGGTTCGATTGGAACGAAATTTAACCACAACCAACAAATACAATGAAAATCGCAGTTGCAGGAACGGGATATGTGGGTTTGTCGATGGCAACCCTCTTGGCACAGCACAATGAGGTTGTGGCTGTGGATATCGTTCCCGAGAAAGTAGAAAAAATCAACAAGCGTATCTCGCCCATCCAGGACGAGTATATCGAAAAATACTTCGCCGAGAAGGAACTCAATCTGGTGGCAACACTCAACGCTGAGGAGGCCTACAAGGGTGCAGACTTTGTGATTATCGCAGCACCGACCAACTACGACCCCCAGCGCAACTTCTTCGACACCTCGGCCGTAGAGTCGGTCATTGAGAAGGTCGTGGAGGTCAATCCCGATGCGGTTATGGTCATCAAGTCGACCATTCCCGTGGGCTACACTCGCTCTTTGTATGTGAAGTACGCCCTGCAGTTCCTCTACAAGCCCGAGCTGAAGGACAAAAAGTTCAACCTGCTCTTCTCGCCCGAGTTCTTGCGCGAGAGTAAAGCGCTCTACGACAACCTCTATCCTTCGCGCATCATCGTGGGCTTCCCCAAGATTATCGACATCAACGAGAAGAACTTCAACGAGGAAAATGCTGCCATCAAGGCTATTGCCAACCCCAGGGCGGAGGAGTTTGCACACACCTTTGCAGGTCTTCTGCAGCAGGGTGCCCTGAAACCCGACATTGACACCCTCTTTATGGGTATGAAGGAGGCAGAGGCTGTTAAGTTGTTCGCTAATACATACTTGGCTCTGCGTGTGAGCTACTTCAACGAGCTCGATACCTACGCCGAGGTTAAAGGTCTTGACTCGCAGGCTATTATCAACGGTATCGGTCTTGACCCCCGAATCGGTACCCACTACAACAACCCCTCGTTTGGCTACGGTGGCTACTGCTTGCCCAAGGATACCAAGCAGCTGCTGGCCAACTACGAGGATGTGCCCCAGACGATGATGACCGCCATAGTGGAGAGCAACCGCACCCGCAAGGACTACATCGCCGACCAAGTGCTTCGCAAGGCGGGATACTATACCGCTTCGAGTCAGTGGGACGCCGCCAAGGAGCAGGAGGTGGTTGTGGGCGTTTATAGGCTCACGATGAAGGCGGGCTCGGACAACTTCCGCCAGTCATCCATTCAGGGCGTTATGAAACGCATTAAGGCAAAGGGCGCAAAGGTTATCATCTATGAGCCCACCTTGGAGAGTGGCTCGACCTTCTTCGGCTCGGAGGTGGTGAACGACTTGTCGGAGTTCAAAAAACGCTGCCACGCCATTATCGCCAACCGCTACGATGCGACGCTCGATGATGTTGAGGCCAAGGTCTACACACGAGATATTTTCCGCAGAGATTAAACATATATGAAAGTATTGGTTACGGGAGCCGCAGGTTTCATTGGCTCCAATCTGGTTGAAAGACTGCTCACCACCGAGAGCCCCATTGAGATTGTGGGCCTCGACAGCGTCAACGACTACTACGATGTGAGCATCAAGGAGTATAGACTCTCGAAACTCTCGAAACTCGCTGCCGAGCACCCCGAGAGCAAATGGGAGTTCGTGAAGGGCAACCTTGCAGATAAAGTGCTAATCGACAAGCTATTTGCCGAGAATGACTTTGAGGTGGTGGTGAACTTGGCAGCCCAGGCGGGTGTGCGCTACTCGATTACCAACCCAGACGCCTACATCGAGAGCAACCTGATTGGCTTCTACAACATCTTGGAGGCCTGCCGCCATAGTTACGACGGTGGCAAGAGGGGAGTGCAGCACTTGGTTTATGCCTCCTCGAGTTCGGTATATGGTAGCAACAAAAAAGTTCCCTATTCGACTGACGATAAGGTGGATAACCCCGTATCGCTCTACGCTGCAACCAAAAAGAGCAACGAGCTCTTGGCTCACTCATATAGCAAGCTCTACAACATCCCCTCGACAGGCCTGAGGTTCTTCACCGTCTATGGTCCTGCTGGTAGGCCTGATATGGCATATTTCGGCTTCACGAATATGCTTCGCAAGGGCGAAACTATCAAAATCTTCAACTACGGCAACTGCAAACGCGACTTCACCTATGTGGATGATATCGTTGAGGGCGTGCAGAGGGTGATGCACAAAGCGCCCGAAAGGCGCACGGGCGAGGACGGACTCCCCGAGCCCCCCTATGCGGTTTATAACATTGGTAACTCCAACCCCGAAAACCTACTCGACTTTGTGGATATCTTGCAGCAGGAGTTAATAAGGGCCGGTGTGCTGCCAGAGGATTACGACTTCGAGTCGCACAAGGAGTTGGTGGCAATGCAGCCCGGCGATGTACCCGTGACCTTTGCCGACACCTCGGCCCTGGAGCGCGACTTCGGCTTCAAGCCCCACACCCCTCTGCGTGATGGCCTCCGCAAGTTCGCCGAGTGGTACAAAGAATTTTATGGTCCAACGTCGAAGGTCTAACGTCTAACGGCGCGGCCTTTGGCAGAGAATTTAATTAGCTATCAGTTTTTGCAATGGAATACCAATATCACATCTTCTCCCCCTACCGCGTGTGCCCTCTGGGTGCTCACGTTGACCACCAGCACGGTCTGGTGAGCGGTTTCGCCTTCGACAAAGGCGTGGATTTCTGGTTTTCGCCCACCGACGACGGTATGGTGCGCCTCAAAAGCCTTACCTTCCCCGGCGAGGCAGAGTTTCCCATCGACGACCTTGTGAGGGTGAAGCAGGGCCATTGGAGCGACTACGCCCGAGGCGCCAAGTATGCTCTCTCAAAGAGGTTTAAGCTGCGCAGGGGCGTGGATGGCGTCATCAAAGGCTCGCTCCCCATTGGCGGTCTTTCGTCGAGCGCTGCGGTGCTCATCGCCTATGTTATGGCCTTTGCCAAGGCAAACGATATTGAGCTCACGAAGATGGAGGTCATCCGCATCGCCTCCGAGGCCGAAAGAGAGTATATCGGTCTGAACAACGGCATCCTCGACCAGTCGTGTATCGCCCTGAGCGAGAAGGATTCGCTCCTCTTTTTGGACACCTCCACCGAGGAGTATCGCGTGATTCCCAAGAATCCCGCTATGCCCGAGTTCCACCTCGGAATCTTCTTCTCGGGACTCACCCGCTCGTTGGTGTCAAGCGACTACAACCTGCGTGTGAGCGAGTGTAAGGCCGCCGCGTGGAATATGCTCGCCTACACCAATCAGCCCCTCAAAACCCTCGATAAGACCTTCCTGAGGGATGTGCCTCGCGAGGTTTTCGAGCAGACCAAGGAGCGTATGCCCGCAAGGTTTGCACGCCGTGCCGAGCACTTCTACTCGGAGTATAAGCGTGTGCGTAAGGGAGTTACGGCCTGGGAGTCGGGCAACCTCGAGCTCTTCGGTAAACTCTCCTTCGAGTCGTGCGAGAGCTCGATTCACAACTACGAGTGCGGCTCGCCCGAGCTGATTGCCATCTACGAGATTATGCGCGAACTGGATGGCGTCTATGGCGGACGCTTCTCGGGCGCAGGCTTCAAGGGTGCTTGCATCGCCCTTGTGGACCCCGCAAAGGAGGAGGCCATACGCGAAAAACTGACTGCCGAGTACCTCCGCCGCTTCCCCGAATATGAGGGCACCTTCGAGGTACACTTCTGCAAGACCGACGACGGAGCGAGGTTTGTGTAATTCAAAATTCAGAATTCAAAATTCAAAATTGTCTTGAAAAATATAGTAATTGCGGCTGGATACGCCACTCGTTTGGGCGAACTGACCAAAAACTTTCCCAAGCCACTGCTTAAAATAGGTGAAAGCACCATTCTCGGTAGGATGCTCGATGACATCGACACCATCCCCGAGATTGATGAGCATATCATCATAACCAACCATAAGTTCGCACCCATCTTTGAGGAGTGGGCGGCGGGCTTGAACTACACAAAGCCTGTGACCATCGTGGATGACGGCACCGAGACCAACGACACCCGTCTGGGCGCGGTGTGCGACCTGCTGTTTGCGATGGAGAAACTCGCCATTGACGACGATATGCTGGTTGTTGCAGCCGATAACCTGCTGTTTTTCAGCTTCAAGGAGTTTGTGGACTTTGCGAAACAGAAGGGTACGAGCTGCATTATGTGCCACCACCAACCCTCGGTTGAGAAACTGCAACGCACGGGCGTGATTGAGGTGGATAGCGATTGGAGGGTGCTGGGTATGGAGGAGAAACCCGCGGTGCCCAAGAGCGAATGGGCGGTGCCTCCGTTCTATATTTATCTGAAGAAAGACCTTGACTTGGTGCGTGAATCGGTTGCGAACGGCTGCGGCAAGGACGCCCCCGGTAATCTGGCCCACTATATGGTCGAGCAGACAGAGATGCACGCTTGGCAAATGACCGCCGGCCGCTTCGACATCGGCTCCTTGGACACCTACCACGAAGCCTGCGAAAAATTTGGGAGGTAACTGGTTGTACTTGACAGTTTGAGATATTGTGTTATATCCTAGTTCATTTGCATATGAGTTTTATTTCAAAATTTCTCAATAGT
The DNA here is from genome assembly GCA_045633765.1 of Tidjanibacter sp. Lineage (GTDB taxonomy): Bacteria > Bacteroidota > Bacteroidia > Bacteroidales > Rikenellaceae > Tidjanibacter. The sequence continues at coordinate 27,049 of JAZQZA010000028.1, forward strand.
GGAAATCAGCGAAGTGTCGCTTATAAAAAGAACACAGTTAGTTTGTTTTTGTTAAAGGGTTTATCATTATTAATTAGTTTGCTATATGTGCCATTGTTATTAAACTCGTTAGACCCAGAAAACTATGCCATTTGGCTAACATTAACATCTATTGTGTCGTGGATTTCGATGTTGGATATTGGTCTAGGCAATGGTTTGAGAAATAAACTCGCGGAAGCCATGGCTAATGGAGATGAAACTTTAGCACGAAAATATGTGTCAAGCGCTTATGGCGCTCTATCTATTGTCATAATTTTATTTATCACAGTATTTCTTGCTTTTGCTTTGAACTTCTTGTCTTGGAATTCCATTCTAAATGCCCCCAACATACCGAGTAAAGAACTTAATACACTTGTTGCTATTGTATTCCTTTCATTTGGTTTACATTTTATTCTTAATCTGCTAAATTCTATTCTTCTTGCGTTACAAAAACCAGCCATATCAAGTTTAGTATCCACAACTGGACAGTTGTTTTCTTTACTGGGAGTATTGGTATGTGTTAAAATTTTTGATAACACCTCACTACTAACTCTTGGGACTATAGTATCACTAATGCCAGTGGTCGTATTGATTATAGCGTCTATTCTTTTATTTATAGGACCGTACAAGCGTATTGCACCTAAATTGAAATGTTTTGATAAATCTTTGGTAAAAAACATCCTCAGTTTGGGATTATATTTTTTCATTATCCAAATAATGACAATTTTTATATACCAATCAAACAATATTATCATTACACATTCTGTTGGTAACGACGCTGTTGTGGAATATAACATTGCCTCAAAATATATGTTTGTTTTGTACACATTTTATATGATTATAGTCACCCCTCTATGGTCTGCCACAACACAAGCATATGTTAAAAAGGATCTTGAATGGATAAGAAATATCAATCGTAGACTCAATCGTATCATTGGTTTGTTTTGTATTGGAGGAATACTTATGATATGCATATCTCCTGTTGTATTCAAGATTTGGCTTAACAATGATGAGGTCTACATTAGCTTAACAACGACAAGTTTATTGCTCATTTCCGAAATATTTAGAATGTTCTATGCTAATTACGGATATATCATTAACGGTATTGGAAAACTTCATGCTCAACTTGTAATCTCAATAACTTTAGGCTTACTATATATCCCATTAGCTGTATTTGCTGGACAAACATTGGGCTTAAAAGGAGTGCTAATAATGAATATTATTGTAAATATATGTAATGCATTATGGTCAAAGTACCAATTTTCATTACTCTTAAATAATCGTGCATCTGGTTTTTGGAATAAATAAATATGCCACTATACATCAAACACAAAAACATACTTTACACATTAATTGTATTTGTACTACTAGCCACGAGTGGTTTCCCCTCGTTTATGGGATGGAGCTTGTATGCCAATGTATTATTATTGCCTATTATGTACATTAATGCACATAATAACAGAATCATAATGCCAACAAGGGCACTTTATTTCATAATATTTATTGCATTATTTGCTCTTATTCACTTTGCTTTAGGGCATTTATCTATTGTGGGCACTATTGCCATTATTCTTACATACATTAACTTAGTATATATATGTTTGATTATGCGTATAGAGTTTTTATCAACATACATAAGAGTAATGCGTTTATTATGTATTGTTGCTTTAATAATATGGGGCATAATCGTCATAAATCCAAACGTTCACGCAATTATATTATCATTCAAAGATTTTGTTCCTCAATTCATTTCTCAAACTTGGCTTGAGAATTCATCTAACCCTGGTACTAGCCTTTATATCTACTATCTGTCATCAGACATTCCTGAAAGTTTCCCTTTATTTCGAAATTGTGGGCCGTTTTATGAACCAGGATTATTTGCGTCATACATAGTTATTGCGTTAACACTTAACTATACTCATACGAAGAAAATATTTAATTCATCAAATATCATATTCTTACTTACATTACTCACAACAATGTCTAGCGCTGGATATGTATCAATGGTTTTTGTACTATTATACTTTGCGCTATCATCAAAAAAAACATATATTAAGGTCACTTTATTTTTAGCAATACTATTGCTATGGGAACCTATCTACAATTTGGAGTTCATGGCAGAGAAAATTGAGAGTAATATTATGGCTGGCGAAGATGATGCTTCCTCTCGATTTGGCGCAATCGCATATCATGCTGAAAAAGTTGCAGTATCACCGTTCGTTGGTTATATGGGAGGTAAAATGCCAAACACCTCGTTAGATATAGTCATGGGACATGCATTGGATGAACAGATTATTAGCCCCAACGGTCTATCATATGTATTCGTTTATTGGGGGATTCCTTTAGCTGTGCTATTCTATATTTTTTTGTATAGAGGTTTACATCTATTGGTAGCAAATAATTGTAAAAAGTGGGAGGCTGTAATTATTTATATAATTGTATTATCTGCTGCTTTCTCCCAAACTATCACAATTCAACCAATTATCTTAGCAATTGCTGTTTATGCCATCATAAACAATAAACACCTGATAATAAATGACAAACAATCTTAAAATTGGAGTAATTAATATCTATAACTTTCCTAAAGGCATGGCTCCAACCACTCGTATTATTGCATATTGCAAGGGTTTGGTCTCATGCGGAGTAGATGTTGACATTATTTCTATTAAACCCAAAACTAGGTCGTACACTTCAGATACCCTTCATGGAACTTGTGATGGTGGTAAATACCACCATTTCAAATATGCCCCCAAATGTTCGATTCCAATAATACGCAGTATTTTATGGAGACTATATAATGCCTATTGTTTATACAAAGCATTACATTTCATCAAAAAAGAGAATTCATTAAAGCAATACGATTGTTTTATTTTAAGTTTTGATGCTCCTCCCCAGTTGCATACTATTGTACATTATTTAAGAAAATATACGCATGCGACTATTTTGGCTATTGCCGACGAGTATCCACGCCCTATTAGAGACTTTATGAAAGACTCTGTTCCTAAGTATATACTTAAAATGTATAGAAAGATTTACAATAGTATTAATGGTAGAATTTTAATGACTCATAAGTTGCAGGAGTTCTACGACACAAATGTATCACCCAAGCCAACACTTATTCTTTCTACCATTGTAGATACGGATAGATTTTATAATGTGACCTCTACTGTACTTAACCGGGAATATCTGTGCTATATGGGCAACATGTCACTTAAAAAAGATAATGTTGATAATATTGTAGAAGCATTTAATTTGATTAAGGATGATTACCCGTCATTGGACTTACATCTGTATGGAACCCCTAGTTCGGATGATAGACAATATATCCAATCTATCATAAATAAACTAGGACTTCAAGATAGGGCATTAATTAAAGGAAAAGTTGATTATGAGAATGTTCCACAAGTTTTATCGAATGCTAAGATATTAGTCACATCTCAACCCGATACAAAACGCGCCGAGGGAGGCTTTCCCACTAAAATGGGTGAATATTTTATGACAGGTGTTCCTGCAATCTTAACTGATGTCGGTGAAATTGGGCATTATGTAACAAATAAGAAAAATGGTTATATGGTACCTCCGTGCAATCCTAAGGCATATGCTGAAGGGTTAAGATATATATTGGAACATTACGATGAGGCACTTGAGGTTGCGCAAAATGCAAAAGCTTATATAGAAAAAACATACGATTATAAGTGTGCAGGAAGAAGCATTGTAGATTTTATTAATACATTTAAATAACACTTTATGTCCATTTTCAAAGACAAAGTCCTGTTGATTACAGGCGGTACTGGCAGTTTTGGTAACGCCGTGCTTCGTCGTTTCCTCGCAAGCGACATCAAAGAGATTCGCATCTTCTCCAGGGATGAGAAGAAGCAAGACGATATGCGTCACCATCTTCAGGCGCAGTATCCTGAGGTGGCAGCAAAGGTTAAGTTCTACATCGGCAATGTACGCGAGAAAGCTTCGGTGGATGTGGCTATGCGTGGCGTGGACTATGTATTTGCTGCTGCAGCACTCAAGCAGGTGCCCTCCTGCGAGTTCTTCCCTATGGAGGCCACTATGACCAATGTCATCGGCACCAACAATGTTCTGCTCTCGGCTATTGAGCACGGTGTGAAGAATGTGGTTGTCCTCTCGACCGACAAGGCTGCCTATCCCATCAACGCTATGGGTATCTCGAAGGCCCTTATGGAGAAGGTGGCCATCGCCAAGGGTCGTGAGCTGGGTCAGAACGCCCAGACCACCATCTGCTGCACCCGCTATGGTAATGTTATGGCTTCGCGTGGTTCGGTTATCCCCTTGTGGGTTGAGCAGATGGAGCAGGGCAAGCCTATCACAATCACCGACCCCAATATGACTCGCTTTATGATGACCCTCGACGACGCTGTGGATTTGGTAATCTACGCCTTCACCCACGGCGAGAACGGCGACCTGTTTGTTCAGAAGGCTCCCGCCGCCACCCTCGATGTGCTTGCCGAGGCCCTCAAGCAGACATACGCGAAGGTCAACCCCGCCTACGGCGATACCGAGGTACGCGTTATTGGCACCCGCCACGGCGAGAAATTGTACGAAACCCTCGTTACCCGCGAGGAGATGGCTAAGGCAATCGATATGGGCGACTACTACCGCATCCCCTGCGACACTCGCGACTTGAACTACGATAAGTTCTTCTCCGATGGAAACGAGGAGATTGCCAAGATTGAGGACTACCACTCGCACAACACCCGCCGCTTGGATGTTGAGGGAATGAAGGAGCTCCTTTTGAAGTTGCGTTTCATTCGCGAGGACCTCGGTCTGCAGCCCCGCTCTAAGGCAAGAGAGATTCGCTCGGAGTAATACGCTTTCGGTATGAAGATTTTGGTAACGGGTGCCAAGGGATTTGTTGGTAAAAACCTTGTGGCACAACTGAATAACATCAAGGAAGGTAAGGCCAAATACTACGGCGATGTGACCGTAGAGGAGGTCTTCGAGTACGACATCGACTCCTCGGCCGAGGATCTTGATAGATACTGCCGTGAGGCGGACTTTGTCTTCAACCTCGCTGGCGTCAACCGCCCCCAGAATAACGACGAGTTTATGGCGGGCAACTTCGGCTTTGCCTCCACTCTGCTTGACACGCTCAAAAAGTATGGAAACACCGCACCTGTGATGCTGTCGTCGAGTATTCAGGCTACCCTCATAGGCCGCTATGGGCAGTCGGACTACGGCAAGAGCAAACTTGCGGGCGAGGAACTATTCTTTGAGTATGGCGCACAGACGGGTGCGAAGGTGCTTGTGTATCGCTTCCCCAACCTCTTTGGCAAGTGGTGCAGACCCAATTACAACTCGGCCGTTGCAACCTTCTGCAACAACATTGCCAACGACCTGCCAATTCAGGTTAATGACCGCAGCACCCAGCTGGAATTGCTCTACATCGACGACCTTGTGGATGAGATGATTGCAGCCCTCAAAGGCGAGGAGCACCACTGCGAGTTCGACGGCGTGGATACCGTATTGAAGGATTGTGGTAGATATTGCGCGGCCCCCGTTACTCATAAAGTTACTTTGGGCGAGATTGTGGACCTCTTGGAGCAGTTCAAGGCTCAGCCCACAACGCTCGTTATGCCCGAGATTCCCGCAGGTTCGTTCGCCAAGAAACTCTACTCAACATATCTTTCCTACTTGCCAAAAGAGAAGGTAGCGTTCCCTCTGAAGATGAATGTTGATGATAGGGGTAGCTTTACCGAGTTGGTTAAATCGGTTGGCGTGGGTCAGGTGAGTATCAACATCTCGAAGCCTGGCATTACCAAGGGTCAGCATTGGCACAACACCAAGTGGGAACAGTTCATTGTTGTGGCTGGCGAGGGCCTAATTCAGCAGCGCAATGTGCAGACCGACGAGGTTTTGGAGTGGAGAGTTAATGGCCGAAAGATTGAGGCCGTTCAGATGCTCCCGGGCTACACGCACAACATTATCAACCTCTCCGAGACCGACGATTTGGTTACGGTTATGTGGTGCAACGAGTGCTTCGACCCCAACCGCCCCGACACTTTCTTTGAACCCGTAGTTAAATAACAAAATACACACGACCGATGATAAGCAGCAAAAAAGAACTCGATTTCTTCTTCAAAGCAGATTGTATGATGAATAGAGGTTATTTTTGCCCACCTTTTGCACAAAGACTGAAGAATATAGTTTCACCAGATTATGTGTTGAGTTTTTTGCGTCTAATGCGCAAAATAGATTACTATTCTAATAATGATAAGAGATTATTGAATAGACTTCGCTTAATTGGAACAAAGATTCGATACAAAAAATTATCATTAAAACTTGGGTTTTCAATAGGTCCTAATGTTTTTGGATACGGTTTAGTGATTCCTCACCACGGAACTATAGTTGTCGGTAATTCTAATCGCATCGGAAATTTTGCAGTATTACATACATCTACATGTATAACAGACAACGGGAAGATTATCGGTGACGGTTTGTATGTTTCTTCAGGAGCGAAGATTACATCTAAGATTACTCTCGGCAACAACATATCAATAGGAGCCAATTCGCTAGTTAACAAATCATTTGATAGCAACCTTCTACTTGTCGGCATACCTGCTGTAGTCAAATGTCAGTGCCATGCATGGTATGAACGAGACGGTGAGAGCCTCCAAAAACGAGTTCAGTTAGTGGAAGAAAAACGCAAAAGTATAAGTATATAAATATGGAAATCAAACTCGACTATTCGGATGTGAAGTTTGCCGATAATGGCAAACTCAAACTCCTCATAATTGTGGGCACAAGGCCCGAGATTATACGCCTTGCGGCCGTTATCAACAAGTGCCGCAAGTACTTCGACTGCATCTTGGCGCACACGGGTCAGAACTACGACTACAACCTCAACGGCGTGTTCTTCCGCGACCTCAAACTCAAAGATCCTGAGGTCTATATGGACGCTGTGGGCGATGACTTGGGCTCCACAATGGGCAACATCATCAACGCCTCGTATAAACTTATGGTGCAGACCAAACCTGACGCAGTGCTGGTGCTGGGCGACACCAACTCGTGCTTGTCTGTAATCGGAGCTAAGAGGTTGCACATTCCCATCTTCCATATGGAGGCGGGCAACCGCTGCTTTGATGAGTGCCTGCCCGAGGAGACCAACCGCAGGATTGTGGACATCATCTCGGATGTGAACCTCTGCTACTCGGAGCACGCACGCCGCTACCTGAACGCTTCGGGCGTGGCAAAGGAGCGTACCTATGTTACAGGCTCGCCTATGGCCGAGGTGCTCCACGAGAACCTCGCAGATATTGAGGCAAGTGACATCCATAAGAGGCTCGGTCTGGAGAAGGGACGCTACATCCTCCTTTCGGCCCATCGCGAGGAGAATATCGACACCGAGAAGAACTTTACTTCGCTCTTTACCGCCATCAATAAGATGGCCGAAAAGTACGATATGCCCATCCTCTACTCGTGTCACCCCCGCAGCCGTAACCGTCTGGCTGCAAGCGGCTTTGAGCTAGACCCCCGAGTTATTCAGCACGAGCCCCTCGGCTTTCACGACTACAACTGCCTACAGATGAACGCCTTTGCGGTAGTGAGCGATAGTGGTACTCTGCCCGAGGAGAGCTCGTTCTTCACGAGCGTAGGCCACTCGTTCCCTGCGGTATGTATTCGTACCTCGACCGAGCGTCCCGAGGCTTTGGATAAGGGCTGCTTCATTTTGGCAGGTATCGACGAAAAATCGCTCTTGCAGGCGGTTGATACGGCGGTGGATATGGTTAAGGAAGGCGACAACGGCATCCCCGTGCCCAACTACACCGACGAGAACATCTCGACAAAGGTTGTAAAACTAATCCAGTCCTACACCGGCGTCGTCAACAAAATAGTCTGGAGAAAGTAATATGGCAAATATTGTATTGATTGTAAGGCGCTATATAGATGGTGCCGCATTTACTAATCGCCTATTAGCATATGCTAAAGGACTTGCAGATGCAGGCAATAGTGTTAAGTTATTATTTTTAATAACACAGGATAGACAATCCATTTGTCCATTAAAACACCCTTCAGTAAGCGTCCACCATTTATGGCAAAATGATGGTAGAATGTGTTGCAAATACAAGATACTCTCGTATTTACGAAATCTAATTAGAATAAACAAATATATCATCAGTGGGGACTCAATTATATTGTTTGGATTTGAACTACCTCTATCTTTAAGGCTATCTTTGCTCAAAAAACAGATCAATATATTCTTTGAAGCAACTGAGCATCCTCTTTACAAAGGAACGTCTTTCTATAATAAGTTGCGTGCTAGAATTAGGCTATTTTTCGAAAAACGCTCTAAAGGAGTATTTGTAATATCCAAATCTTTAAAAGATTATTATATACAAAATGGCATTCCAAATAATAAGATTAGTATTATAAATATGTTTGTTGATGAATCGAGATTCATTGGATTAAACAAAACAAACATAGATAACGATTATATCGCATATTGTGGAACTGTATCAAAACACAAGGATGGTGTTGATGATCTCATAAAAGCATTTAGTCTCTTTAATAAAGTTCATCCCAACTACAGACTATACATTATTGGAAAGAGCGAGACAGAAATAGAGTATAATGCATTAATTGAATTAGTGGAAAGATTAAAACTAAACAATCGCGTTGTATTCACGGGAGCTATTTCATCTGACCAAATGCCACAGATATTGTATGATGCTAAAATACTAGCATTAGCTCGACCAAGTAACCTACAAACACAAAACGGCTTCCCAACTAAATTAGGCGAATATCTCGCTACTGGCAATCCCATAGCTGTTACAAATATCGGCGACATTAGTTGTTTTATAAAAGACCGAGTCCATGGATTTGTATCGGAGACAGACGATATTGATGCATTTGCAAATAATTTAATATATATTGCTAGTAATTATTGTAAGGCCATAGAAATTGGGAAAAAAGGTAAAGAATTGGTACAAAAAGAGTTTTCATATATATATCAAACATCATTAGTTTCTACATATATTAATTCATTTAACTAATAAACATGAAACGATTTAAAAGATTATTACATTATCTTATACATGAGCCTTCTGTTATAGTAGCATATTGCTTTGAAAAATTATTTGGTTTTCTCAATGACGAGAGCTATCTAAAATGTTTATATTGGATTAAATTCAAGAAAAAACTAAACTTAGAGTCGCCCACAACATTTAATGAGAAATTGCAATGGTTGAAATTATATGACAGGAAACCGTTATATAAAACCATGGTTGATAAATATCTGGTCAAACAATATGTATCTAACCTCATTGGCGACGAGTACATAATTCCTACATTTGGCGTGTGGGAATGCTTTGAAGACATAGATTTTGATGCGCTACCAAACCAATTTGTTCTTAAAACCACTCATGGAGGTGGTGGATATGGAGTATATATCTGCAAAGACAAAACAACATTTAATAGAGACAAATGTCGTCGTATCTTAAACAAATCCATGAAACAAAACATATACAAACAATTGCGCGAGTGGCCATATAAAGATATTAAGCCGCGAATTATTGCAGAGAAATATATTACAAATGGAGGGTCTTTTATAAATGATTATAAATTTTTCTGTTTTGATGGCGAGCCTAAAATAATGCTCATAGCCAGTGGACGATATGTGGAGCCTGAGACTTGTTTTGACTATTTTGATATGAACTTCAACCATCTGCCATTTGAGCAAGGTGGTCCAAATTATAATAAGCCTATTGCAAAGCCACAGTTATTTGAGGAGATGAAGGCTATCGCTGCAAAATTGTCTATTGGCATACCACACGCTAGAATTGATCTATATGAGGTCGATGGGAAAGTAATGTTTGGAGAAATCACATTCTTTGACTCAAGTGGTTTTGCAAAGTTCAAGCCAGAGATATGGTCGCGTAAATTTGGCGAAATGATCACCCTACCTACAAAATAGAAACAAACTATGATTAGCTTATTTATTTGTGGAGACTTCTGCCCATTATCAAGAGTTGCTGAACATATTAGTCGTGGTGATTCAGGAAGGATTCTTAATGATTTTATCCCAATCATAGCTAACTCAGATTATTCTATTACAAATTTCGAATATTCGATTGGTGATAAAAGTTGGGGAATACCTAAAATTGGGCCCGTACTATGTGGCACAGAGGCGACAGTCTCTTTTTTGAAGGGCTCCGGTTTCGACTGTGTTACATTGGCGAACAACCATTTTTTTGATTGTGGCCAAAAAGGCGTATTAGAGAGTATAAAGTTTTTTAAGAAATATCACCTTGATTATGTTGGAGGAGGAGAATCCCAACAAGAAGCATCAGCTATTTTTTACAAAACCATAAAAGACAAGAAAATAGCTTTTATAAATGCTTGTGAGCATGAATTTTCTATCGCAAATGCCACACACGGAGGTTCAAACCCACTAGATATTATAAGTATTTGTCAGGCCATTAAAGAAGCAAAAGAAAATAGCGACCACATAATTGTGATTACCCATAGCGGTGTTGAGAACTATCAACTACCGACACCAGAGATGCAGCGGAAATATCGTTTTTTCATAGAATCTGGTGCCGATATAGTTATTAACCATCATCAACACTGCTATTCAGGTTATGAAATGTATAACAATAAATACATTTTTTATGGCTTGGGTAATTTTTGTTTTGATGAATATACTCCACGTCAACCTAAAAGTTGGTATGAAGGTTACGCATTAAAGATTGACATAATAGACGGAGAACTGCTTCCTACATTGATCCCATATGTTCAATGCAAAGAATCGCCAACAGTCAGTATATTGTCAGACGACAAAGCCTTTAAGGAATGTATTCAGAAACTCAATGACATTATTGCAAGTCCAGAGTTACTTCAAAAGAAATTCGATGAATATGTATCATCTTGTCATCCTTTGGTAACATTTACTCCTTATAAATGGCGTATTCTAAAGTCTTTATATATTAGGAATCTATTCCCTTCTATGTTGTCTAAGAAGCAAAAACTGAAGATTCTTAATTTCACACGCTGTGAGGCGCATTATGAAGTGTTGCAAAGATATCTCACATTGTACTATAACAACAAAATCCAAAATGAAAAATAAAGTTATTCTTATTGGTGCAATAAATCTTGGAAATGTTCCTACTTGTGGAGAGACAATGAAAAATCAACTCTTCCTTAAGCGATTTGGGGAGTTATTTGATAAGGTCATTCCCATTGACACTCTTAATTGGAAAGATAGACCTTGGGTATTGGTAAAACTTTTTTTCACTCTTTTATTTAATAGAAGAGCAAAGGTTGTTATTTCTGCAAGTCCTATCAGTGCAGATCTTGTAATAAAGTTTTTGTATCACATAAGGTTAAAAAAGGATGTCTTTTATTGGGTAGTAGGTGGATCGCTACACAATATGGTAAAGGATGGTAAAATTAAAACCAACCACATGAGATACCTCAAGGCGATTTTGGTTCAGGGTACAATAATGTGTAAAGAGTTACAAAAGGCTGGTTTGGATAATGTTGTGTATATTCCTAATTCTAAGTACATAGACTTTATTCCTGCAAAAGCTCCAAAACCCCTACAGGATAAGATTCATTTCGTGTTCCTTTCTCGGATAGCTCCATATAAGGGGTGCGACTATATTTTTGCTAGCGTCAAAGAACTAAATAAACAATATGCCGAAAAATTTGATGTCACCTTTTATGGTAGAATAGAAAGTGGATACGACTCGTTCTTAAGTTCTGTTGAATCATTAGACAATGTAAAGTATAACGGTGTACTAAATCTTCTTTCAGGACATTCGGGATATGAAGAATTAGCAAAATACGATGTGATGTTATTCCCCACTTATTGGAGTGGAGAAGGCTTTCCAGGGGTGGTAATAGATGCATATATATCATCGTTACCCATAATCGCAACCGACTGGAATCTCAATACAGATGTTGTAGAAAATGGTAAAGATGGGTGGATTATTCCAGTTCATAATGTTGATGCGTTGACTGCTGCAATGAAAAGTATTATTGAACACCCCGAAACATTGGCGGAAAAAGTTAACCATATTCATCAAAAAGCTCTACAATATGATTGTAGGAACATTCTATCAGAAAAATTATTCAAACAACTTGGCTTATTGTAACCTATGCTTAGAATTGTAGGAGATATCTGTTTTACAGACAACCATTTTGATGTAGGTTTTGGTGTTGGCTCAGCCATCAAAAAAGGGTCTAATCCGTTTTGTAATATCACCAAAGCTCCCGAAGATTGTTGGATTGGTAATTTTGAGTGTGTAACTTCAGATAAAACAGTGCACTCCAATTATCGCAAGGATTGTTTTAGGATTGAGCCGTCACTCCTCAAACAATGCCAATTGTTTGACTATCTCGGCATAGCCAACAATCACGTTATGGAGCACGGAAGCGAGGCGTATCTTGATATGGAGTGCCAGCTTAAGGCTATATGCAAAGGGACTTTTGGAACCAAGCAAAATAAAAGCATCACATTCAGTCATCAAGGGAAGAGTATTTCAGTAACTGGCTTCTCTCTGCGCCGAGAAGAAGGTAAAGATAAGCCACTATATTGGTCTATGCCTGACGCATCAGAGATCACAGCCGAATTCGCCACTCTAACATCTGATTTAAAGATCGCATACATACACTGGGGTGTTGAGTTTATTAATTTTCCTAGCATTGATCAGATTCGCTTTGCCCATTGGCTGATAGACCTTGGTTATGATCTAATCATAGGTATGCATCCTCATATTCTACAAGGGTATGAGGTGTACAAAGGTAAACACATATTCTACTCTTTGGGTAATTTCGTGTTTAATATGGCATATAGCCCCACCAAATACTCGATTGTTGTAAGTGTAGATGTGGATAATTGGAATGTAACATACAAATACATTCACATTATGGACGACTATACCCCCGTTTTCGTAGATAAACAAGAAGTTCCTAATAGTATGCGTCTGAGTTACCTGAATAAATTGGTCGGTCAAGTACGCAATCCGGAAGAGTATATTCATATCGCAGACAAAGGCTTGAAGAGCTACAGAAAAGCACACCATTGGGCCTTTATCAAAAACTTATACAGATATGATTTTCGTGTTCTGTTTTCAATTCTGTTTGATTTTATTAAACGAAAAATAAAGTAACTATGGGAATTAGAACAAACCCTATTCTAAACGTCATTTGCCGACCCATCATTTGGGCTGCGCAATTTATAGGACGGAATTATCCCGAGACGCTCGTAAAGATGCGTTATCGGGCAAGATTCAAAAAGAGATTAAATCTTAATAACCCACGAACACTGAACGAAAAAATACTCCATATGTCGTTGCGAACAGATACAACATTATGGACTCGTTTGGCAGACAAATATGCCGTTAGAGGCTATGTGGTGGAGT
>JAZQZA010000029.1:0-6943 GCA_045633765.1 Tidjanibacter sp.
GCACCGAAGTGGTGACCGTTGAATGCTTTGCAGAGGTAGTAACGGCCCTCTACAACGCCACTCCAACCATTGAGGTAGAGACCATTGCCTACATTTTTCCAGGGCGAGAAGAGGGTTACCATACCCGATACATCAACAGTCCACTGGGGAGCTACCGAGAACTCAGCACCGAGGTTAACGCCACCGATAGGAAGATAGATAGCGTTGGTCTTGAGAGCACAAATCTGTGCATTCGAAACGGTTACAGCCGCGAAGAGCGAAAGAACCAAAACTGCAAATTTTTTCATTTTCTAATCAGCTATTTTTATATTAAACTTCTATTATTCAATCCTACGATATAGAATATCGCGTCAAAGGTAATACTTTTTTTTCTTACGGCATACAAAATTAATAAAAATTTTCATCAATTTGCTCCCTATGGGCAAAAAAAGAGAGTAAAAATCCCACTTTGGACGCTGTTGGTTGAGCAATAACCGTGCAGAGAGAATGGTCGGCTTCGAGAAAAAATGGGGGCAGAATGAATATTTTTTCGAAAAAGGTTTGCAGATACGCAAAAACTGCTTATCTTTGCCCTGCTTTTTAAGTCAAGCACGGAGAGATGGGTGAGTGGCTTAAACCAACAGTTTGCTAAACTGTCGTACGGGATTACTGTACCGGGGGTTCGAATCCCCCTTTCTCCGCAAAAGGGCAAAGAAGCCTAAAACCTCTGTTTCGACAGAGGTTTTTTTGTGCAATAAAGGTGGCTATGAGTTTACTCATTAAGCCACCTTTTTGCATAAAATAATCGCCATAGTATGGCGTAGGCTTCTTTGTATGTTTGCAAGGGCCCCGCGGCGAGCGGAGGGGATCACAAACGGAGCGTCAGCGAAGTGCAGTAATCCCGCTGGCCCTTGCAAACTCCCTTTTGCGGAGAAAGTGTGTTACCCTCCCCCTAAATCCCCCTCCTGTGAGGGGGACTTGTCGCTACGCTCCGTTAGTCGTATTTTTCAGCGAAGTGCAGTAATCCCCAAAAATCAAAAAGCCCGTTTTGCGTGCTAAACGGACTTTCTTATGGTATTAAAACGATTGTTTGGCTACCTACCTTTGTACATCTCCTCGTAGTAGCGCTCATAGTCGCCCGAGGTGATGTTATCCATCCACTCTTGGTTATCGAGGTACCAGCGCACGGTCTTTTCGATACCCTCCTCGAACTGCAACGAGGGCTCCCAGCCGAGCTCGGTTTTGAGTTTGGTGCTATCGATTGCGTACCTCGCATCGTGGCCCAAGCGGTCGGTAACATAGGTTATCAACCCTAGCGAGTGTCCCTCGGGATTGCCCAATAGTCTATCTACAGTCTTGATTATCACCCTGATAAGGTCGATATTTTTCCACTCGTTAAAGCCGCCAATGTTATATGTTTCGGCCATCTTGCCCTCGTGGAAGATGAGGTCAATAGCCCTTGCGTGGTCCTCGACATAGAGCCAATCCCTCACATTCTCTCCCTTACCATATACGGGCAGGGGTTTACCCTTGCGGATATTGTTGATAAAGAGCGGGATAAGTTTCTCGGGAAACTGGTAGGGGCCGTAGTTATTCGAGCAGTTGGTGACAATAGTGGGCATACCGTAGGTGTCGTGGTAGGCCCTAACGAAGTGGTCGCTCGACGCCTTCGAGGCACTATAAGGGCTGTGGGGAGCATAGGGTGTCTGCTCGGTAAAGAGCTCACCATCAAAGCCCAGAGCTCCATAGACCTCATCCGTAGAGATATGGTAGAAGCGCCTACCCTCCCACTCGCCGTTCCAATAGTTGCGGGCCGCTTGAAGCAGCGTGAGAGTGCCCATAACATTGGTCTGCGCAAAGGTGAAGGGGTCCTTAATAGACCGGTCCACGTGGCTCTCGGCAGCAAGGTGGATGACGCCGTCGATGTCGTACTCCCTAAAGAGCGACTCCACCAACTCGTAGTCGCAGATGTCGCCACGCACAAAGGCAAAGTTCTCCCTCGCCTCCACATCACGAAGGTTGGCGAGGTTGCCCGCATAGGTCAGCTTATCGAGGCAGACGATGCGGTAGTCTGGATATTTGGTCACAAAAAGGCGCACTACGTGGCTGCCAATGAAGCCCGCACCGCCCGTTATGAGAATATTACGCTTGAAGTTCATCGATGCATTTTTTAAGTGATTCGCGCCACTCGGGAATCTCGAGCCCGAAGGTGCGCAGAAACTTGCTCTTGTCGAGCACGGAGTTGAAAGGTCGTGCCACCCTTGCGCCATACTCCTCTGTGGTACAAGGTTTTACTTTGCACTTATTGTGGCCCGCAAGTCTCGCAATCTCGCACGCAAACTGCCACCAACTGCACTCGCCAAGGTTGGTGTAGTGGAAGACACCCTCGCGGAAGTTGCGCTCGGAGATGATGGCCACAATCGCCCTTGCCAAATCTACCGCATAGGTGGGCGTTCCTATCTGGTCGCTCACCACCCTCACCTCCTCGCGCTCCAAGGTCAGGCGCATCATTGTCTTCACAAAATTGCGGCCATACTCACTGTAGAGCCACGCCGTACGCAGGATTATATGGTGGCAACCGCTCGCCTTAACAGCCTCTTCGCCAGCGAGTTTGGTGCGCCCATAGGCGTTGATGGGCTGGGGAAAACTCTCCTCGGTCAACACTCCGCAGCAGCCGCCCATAAAGACATAATCGGTGGAGATGTGGATAAGCAGTGCGTCGTTTGCCTTTGCAGCCTCGGCCAAATAACCCACGGCCGTAGCGTTGAGAAGATGGGCCCTCGCCTCCTCCTCCTCGGCACGCTCAACATCGGTATAGGCAGCGCAATTGACGATTATATCCACCTCGTTTTCAGCCACATAGCGCCTCACCGCCTCGCGATTGGTGATATCCAACTCGGCGACATCGGTGAAGATATATTTGTCCTCGGAGCCCATCGCCACGCGCCTGAGCGAACACCCGAGCTGGCCATTGCCACCTGTGACTAAAATTCGCATAACTCTCTCAATGTAGGGTGTTTGCGGTCCTTGTCGGAGAGGATGAGTTCGCGCTCGGCAAGGGGCCACTCAATGCCAATCTCGGGATCGTTCCAAGCAATGCCTCCCTCCGAGGCGGGGTGGTAGAACTCATCGCACTTATATTGGAACACCGTGTCGTCCTCCAGAGCCACATAGCCGTGCGCAAAGCCCTTAGGGATAAATAGTTGGCGGTGGTTCTCGCCCGAGAGTTCAACTGATACATACCTACCAAAAGTGGGGCTCTCGGGGCGGATATCAACCGCCACATCCATCACCCGCCCCCTTACGACACGCACCAATTTGGCCTGTGCGTGGGGCTCTCGCTGGAAGTGCAGACCACGCAGCACCCCCCTCTGGGAACAACTCTCGTTGTCCTGCACAAACCTTACATCAAGTCCCGTAGCGGCGGCAAAGTCGCTCTCATTGAACGACTCGAAGAAATATCCCCTCTCGTCGCCAAACACTCGAGGCTCAATAATGAAAACGCCCTCAATATCAGTCTTATATACAGTCATTATTGTCGTGCCAATTTAAGTAGATACTGGCCATAGGCGCTGCTTCGCATAGGCTCCGCGAGTTCGGCAAGGCGCTCGCTCGTAATCCACCCTTTGCGCCAAGCAATCTCCTCCAAGCAGGCTATCTGCACGCCCTGGCGCGACTCCACAACCTCCACAAACCTCGCAGCGTCAAAGAGGCTCTCGTGGGTGCCCGTATCGAGCCAGGCGAAACCACGACCGAGGGGCTGAAGGTAGAGCTCGCCCTTGTGCAGAAAAGCGTTGTTCACATCGGTAATCTCGAGCTCGCCACGGGGCGAAGGCTTGATGTTCTGGGCAATGCCCACAACCTCATTGGTGTAGAAATAGAGCCCCGTGATGGCCATATTGCTCTTGGGCTCGGCGGGTTTCTCCTCGATGGAGAGCACCATACCCTCCTCACTGATGTTGGCCACTCCGAAGCGCTCGGGGTTGGGCACACGGTATCCAAAAATGGTCGAAAGATGCTCCTTCTCGGCCCTGCGCACCGCATCCTGCAACATACCCGTAAAGCCCTGACCGTAGAAGATATTGTCGCCCAGAACAAGGCATACGGAGTCGTCGGCGATGAACTCGCGACCGATGATGAAGGCCTCGGCAAGGCCATTGGGCTGGGGCTGCGCAGCATAGTAGAACCTCACACCATAGTCGCTGCCGTTGCCCAGAAGTCGCTGGAAGGCAGGCATATCCTGCGGCGTGGAGATGATGAGAATCTCGCGAATTCCCGCGAGCATCAACACCGAAATGGGGTAATATATCATCGGCTTGTCATAGACGGGCAGGAGCTGCTTGCTAATGCCCTTTGTGATGGGATAGAGCCTCGTGCCACTACCCCCCGCCAGTACGATACCTTTCATAGTCTGTTATAGTTTTGGATTCTTCTCAAATAGGAACGCAAAAGCACTCCTCATTAGTTCAATGAGGACGCTTTTTTGGTAGATTTTGTGGTATTTCCACCCGAAGGCAAACTTATTTTTTATCAACATCCAACGAGCCTTCCACGCCGAGTAGCCCTTATTGTGAATACCCTCGCTCTTGAAGAGCGTATCCTCAAGTACGCGGTCGGCATAGGGCGAAGTGGTGTGAATCGCAGGATTGGTAATCTCCAAGCCAAAGTATTTCACCGAGATAGCCGTGAGCGCATCTGCAAAACGGGTCATATGCATTCTGTCAGCCCACTCATAGAACTCCGTCCAATCGATGTTGTTCTGCTCGGCCTTGAGTAGCAACGCCCAATCCAAAATATGGCGCAACTTGATACCCTCCGAGAGGAAGTGATTCAGGCCGTGTATCGTGAGGAACAGCGCATTGAAATCCGCCGAGGGAACGATGAGCTTGGTGTCGGGCACCAAGGAGGTCCTACCTCGGAGTGCGATTTTCTCCAGATGTCGCTCCAACTCCTTCACCTTGCGACCGCCTCGGATAGGAAGGTAAAAGCGGTGATTTTCAACAAGTAAGCCACGATATTTGATGGTCGCATCTTTGTAGTAATCACGACTCACCTTGGCTCCAATCTGCTCGCAAATCTGGTTGGCAACCTCGTAGCCGTCGCTCGTGGTGCAACCGTCCTTCACCAAGAAACAATCCAAGTCGCCACACTCACGGTGGGCAGGCTGCGGAAAGTAGGTGCCGATGGCAAGTCCCTTCATCACAATGGTTTGAATGCCCTGCTCGGCCCAGAGGTTGGCCAACAGAGCCGAGGTTTTGCGCTGCATCTCGTGACGATTTTCAATCGCCTCAACACTGAGCGCCCACTGGATGTTGGTGCTACGAGGCGGCTGCGACTCCTTGGGCAGCTGCGCCACCACATCGTAGACAATGGCCACAACACCCTGCTGCGCCGCCATACGAAACAGCTGCTGCCACTCCTCGGCAGTAAGATTCTGATAAACCTCAGCCTCAACATCACCCCCAAACAGCGCACTCCTCAGCGAGGAAAAAAGTATCTCTATCGGAAGCCCCATTACTTATTGTAAAGTCGAACTATAAATTTCTTTTTGATATAGGCAGGCATAAATGCGAAGAAGAAGTAGAGTGTAGCATGCAATTTAGACCAGCCTAAAACCTCCTGATAAACACCGATGTTATATTTTATTAAGTCCATTTTTTTATTAGAAATGGATCCTTCTCTTAAACGATATATGGCCAAGGGCTCTTTATAGCCTTTTGCCTCTTTGCATATCTTTAATACCTTTATCCAAAGCCCCCAGTCTTGTCGTTTACGAATTAATGGCAAATATACTTTGCCAACCTTGTCAGTGTCATAAATTGCGCTAAGGCATCCGATTTTGCAATCTCTTAAATTGGATTTGAATGTGATGTTGTTTGGTGCAATGAGAATACCTTTGATATTACCTGCTTCATCACAAGTCATATAACTTGTGCAAGATAGAGCGCAATCATTTTTTTGCATAAATGCTATCTGCTTTTCAAGCTTATTAGGATACCAACGATCATCACTATCGCAGAACGCAATATATCTACCTTGAGCGTGCTCGATAGAGTTATTTCTAGCAACACCTCCGCCAGAATTCTTCTCCAACTTGAAAATCTTTATACGTGCATCTTTGTCTGCGTAAGACTGAACTATCTCAAGCGTGTTGTCCTTTGAACAATCATCAGTAATTAGAAGTTCCCAATTCGTATAAGTTTGAGCCAAAATAGACTCAATGGTTTCAGCTATAAATTCTGCAGAATTATAGCAAGGGGTTATGATTGAAACAAGGCCGTTATTATGCATAGGTAAATTATCCTTTGTAGTTAACATCTATTAGATTACCGCACATTTCCTGGAACTCGTCGGTGTAGAAGTCCATAAGTCCACCAAGGGAGGTAAAAGTCATCTCGCCAAAGTATACTTTACCACCTAGATTATATAGATCAACACGCACCACGGGGAATGGTTTAGCTAATTTCTCTGCAATTAGCATCATCTGGTCAAAGTTTGCTGGTTTGGGCAATATTTGTCCTTTCCTATAATGGTCATAAAAAATAGAGTATTCGGGGTGTGCTTGCCACTCTAGATCGTACGTCATTACATCTGTGCCGTGTTTGTCTCGATTGCAACAAGCCCAAATGTAATATGGCTTACCATTGAAACACCAAATTTTATAGTCAATGATTGATGTTGAGTGTTTGGCAGACATCTCATCGTTATGCATAAATCCTTCGGCTATGATAGCTGGTTTTATTCGCATATAATGCTTGCCACCCTCCAATTCTCCGTATTTAATTTTGGATGATTTGTCTATCTGTTGACGAATCTGCTCAGTATCTACTACATTTTTGTCTTTTACTAAAATGATATCTCCCGAACCCTGTACGGTCTTCAACACATAACTATTAGGGAGTTGCTCGAAATTTATGTCGTCCGCACTCTCCCAATGACCATAAAGAGGAACCAATATATCATC
>JAZQZA010000030.1:0-1695 GCA_045633765.1 Tidjanibacter sp.
CCGGTACCTGCTCCACTTTGGGTGCGGGGCGGTAGTCGATATTGTGCATTGCTTCATACTCAAGCGAGGCCCAAATGAAGGGGCCAACACCCTTGCAATCGTTCTCGATAATGGGCTCCGAGAGGTAGTAGGCAAAGTCGCCTTTGCGGTTTTGTTTGCCACCCAAACCGCCCACCGAGCAGCACTCAATCATTGAGATTGTGCCGTCCTCATTCTCGCGCATAAAGTGGCGTACGAACTTCTCGTAGAGCCTCATAGCCTCGGGCAGGTACTCTTCGGGCAGGTAGCCCAGACGCGAGCCTTTGAGCATCGCGTAGATGAGCATAATGGAGCCCGTAGCCTCCTGATAGTTGCCCTCTCGGGTGGGGCAGTCCATCACTTGGTACCACATACCGCTCTTGGGGTCGGCATAGGCGGGGATGGTCTTGTAGATGTGGTTAAGGATGGTGATAAGGTTTTCCCGCTCAGGAGTATCCTCGGGCATAATGGACAAAACCTCCACGATGGCCACTGTGTACCAGCCCATAGCGCGGAGCCAAGCGTGCTCGCTCTGCCCTGTGGTCTTGTCACACCAGAACATCTCCTTCGAAGAGTCCCAAGCGTGGCGGAAGAGGCCCGTTGCAGGGTCATAGGTCTTCTGGGCAACGAGTGTGAATTGGTGAACGATGTCCTGCCAGCCGTGCTCTTTCTCCTCCGATGAGGCGTAGCGTACGAGGTATTCGGCCTTGAAGGGCTCGGCCATATAGAGGCCGTCGAGCCACATCTGGTTGGGGTAGGCTTTTTTGTGCCAATAGCCGCCCTCGGGGGTGCGGGGCTGCTCACAGAGCTGACGCCACAGAAGGTCGATGGCCTTACGGTAACGCTCCTCGCCCGTGAGGTCATAGGCTCGGTAAAGGAGTCTTCCGGGGCAGATGTGGTCGAGGTTGTAGTTGGAGAGTTTGTAGGTCTGTATCGACTCGCCATCCTCGGCCACCATCCTCTCGAGCCACGAGAGGGCATAGTTGACGTATGCCTCATTATTATACCTCTCGCCCGCATCCATAATTGCAAGAAGCTCAAGGCCGGTGGTGTAGTTCCACTTGGGCTTGCTCACACCGTCCATCGTGATGGCGTCGGGAATACGGCTCATCTCGCTCTCCACCATTCTCACCGAAAGAGGCTCGTTGCCGCTGATTTTGGGCGCTTTACGGGTTGTGCTACAAGCGACAATGGAGGGTAAAATGGCCAGCGTGAGTAGTAGGGTTGTTACTCTTTTCATAGTGTGGTGGAATTAGTGTACGGGGGTAAATTCGAGTCCGGGAGCGCCCGTCTTGAGGCTCCACTCGAGGGCTTTCTTCTCGGAGAGTTTCTCGGCCCATTTAACTCGTGATTTTGGGGCAGCACCCTCGCCTTCGGAGCCATACTCTGCGTAGCGCACCGTCTTCTCGGCCTCGGGTTTATTCCAGTTGTGCCAACCCTCGGGGCGGATGTGGCTTCCGAGTTCGCAACCGATGAAGTAGGTTTGGGCGTAGATTCTCCAAGGCCTTCCGAGGTAGCATTTGGTTACACCCTCGGCTGCGGTGAGTTTGCAGTAGAGGAAGGTGAAACCGCGCTCCTGACCCTTGCAGGTGGAGGCTGCGGTGATGTAGGAGTCCTTCTTGGAGTGGATTGTGCAACTGATAAAGTCCGCACGGCCCGAGCCGAAGATGAAGTCGG
>JAZQZA010000031.1:0-11340 GCA_045633765.1 Tidjanibacter sp.
CGGGCGAGCAGATGAGGGTGGCGATGGTTGAGTCCTTTCCCTGCAAGAAGCGGATGACGGGGTCGATGGTGGCCTCGTAGTCCTTGCGCAGAGCCCACATACGATTGCAGTTCTCGTCGCCCTCGCCGTCGTAGTTCTCGAAGAGGTCGCTCACGAACTCGCGCGAGAAGACCTTTGTGAGGGTCTCAATGGAGAGGTCGGCCTGCTCCACACGGAATCCTTTGCGATGCAAGTAGCCCGTAAGGTAGGCTGTTGCGGGATAGGGGCAGTTGGGCTGCACGAATGGCGGGGTTATGAGTAGTATATCGGTCATAGTGTTATGGTATTTCGATGGTTAAAGTGTCGTGCGCAAGGGCCATACCCTCGGGTAGTTTTGCGTTCTCCTCGGCGTGGAGGCCTATCTGGTGGGATAGGTGGGTGAAATATGTCCTTGGGGCTCCCACACGGCGGGCAATCTCCATCGCTTCGCCGAGGGTGAAGTGCGACAGGTGGCGCTTGTGGCGTAGAGCATTCACAACAAAGAGTTCCACTCCCTGCAACTTCTCCAGCTCGCTCTCCTCGATGTGGTTGAAGTCGGTGAGATAGGCAACGGGGCCTATACGGTAGCCCGTGATGGGGAGAGTGAAATGGCGCCCAAAGATGGGAGTGACCTCCAATGTGCCCACCCTGAAGGGCTTGTCGGTGATGGTGTTGAGAGTGATGCGTGGCGCTCCCGGGTAGGGCTTTTCGTCAAAGGCGTAGTCGAAACTCTTCTTCACAACCCTCTGCACCCTCTCGGTGGCCCATACATCCACACTCTTTTGGCAAAAGTAGTTGAAGGCCCTCACATCGTCCAAGCCGATGATGTGGTCGGTGTGCTCGTGGGTGAGCAGGATTGCATCAATCGACTTTAGCCCTGCACGCAACATCTGGTAGCGGAAGTCGGGGCCCGAGTCGATAACAATCCTTGTCTTCTCGTCCTCGATAAGTACCGCCGAGCGAAGGCGCTTATCGCGTGGGTCGGTGGAGTTGCAGACGGGGCAGTCGCAACCAATCATCGGCACACCCTGCGAGGTGCCCGTTCCGAGAAAAGTGAGCCTTACCATATTATATAATAATTACTTTACCAATGCAAATGTACAAAAAAACGGCCCATCCGCAAAGGAATGGGCCGCCAATTATAGATGTAAGGTTGCTTATGCGGTGATTTTCTCCAACCACTTAACCATAGCAAGCATTACGCACATCGAGATAAGGCAGAAGCCTGCGAATACTGCCCAGCAAATCCACTGGTGGGGGAAGGTGTTGAGCATAGTCACGCCGAGTGCAATGAAGAGGTTACCGATA
This sequence comes from Tidjanibacter sp., assembly GCA_045633765.1. Classification (GTDB taxonomy): domain Bacteria; phylum Bacteroidota; class Bacteroidia; order Bacteroidales; family Rikenellaceae; genus Tidjanibacter. Next base: position 1,327 of record JAZQZA010000031.1, read on the forward strand.
GCGGTTGCGGTCAGCCACAAGCCCTGGCAGATACCCTGCAGGTGGCGAGGAGCAATCTTCGATACGAACGACAGACCCAGAGGCGAGATGAACAATTCGGCAACGGTGAGGAAGAAGTAGGTTGCAATCAGTACCATAGGACTGCTCTTCATTGCCTCCTTGGCTGCCTCTGCCAGACCCTTGAACTCTGCGCCCGAAGGATACTGCTGCAACATAGCGATAATCATCAGGAAGATGTAAGCACAAGCGGCGATGAACATACCGATGGCAATCTTGCGAGGAGTCGAAACCTCTTTGCCTTTGCGTGCCAAAGCTGCGAATGCAAACATAATGATGGGGGTGAGGATGATTACGAACAAGGGGTTGATGCACTGCCAGATCTCGGGAGGAATGGTGCCGGTGGCAACGAAGTCACGAGCAAATACCGACAACGACTGACCGTTCTGGTGGAACGAGAACCAGAAGAATACAGCAACGCCAAGAACTGCAAAGAGAGCGTAAAGACGCTGTTTGATCTCTTTTGCGTTGGCAGCTTTCTCCTCTGCGGTGTACTGAACCTCGGCCTTCTTCTCTTTCTTTGCGGGGTTGGGCAGTTTGCCTTTAACGCAGAGGAAGATGGTCAGCGAGATGAGCATAGCAACAACCGAAGCGATGAACGAGAAGTGAACGCCGGTGTTGAAAATCTCGAGGTAGTTGTTGCAGAAAGCGGCATCTACGGCGCCGGTGTGACCAACGGCAGTAGCCAGATTGTTGAGGTTCTCGGTAGCAACTTCGCTCATATTGTCGGCGCCATTGATGTACTCGTGGCACAAACGGGGAAGGTCGGCGTTGTAAGCCAAGTTGTGCATCTTCAGCCAGAAGCTCCTCAGAAGGGGAGCGATGAAGGGTGCAATCACACCACCAATGTTGATGAATACATAGAAGATCTGGAAACCCGAGTCGCGTTTCTCTTTAGCCTTTGCCAACTCCTCGGGACCTTTGGCAGCAGCCTCGGCCTCGAAGTTGTCATACATCTGACCAACGATAGCCTGGAGGTTACCTTTGAACAGACCGTTACCAAATGCAATGATGAACAGAGCTACGCAAGTGAGTACCAATACCCACGAGAAACCGGTGGTCTCGGCAAATACGGGCACCGAAAGGATGCCGTAACCGATAGCCATCACCAAAAGACCGGCAATGATGGTGCCTTTGAACTTCTGGGTGCGGTCGGCAATGATACCGCCGGGAAGGCTCAAAACGTAGATGAGGAAATAGAAAACTGCGTAAATCCAGCCGGCAGCGTCGTCGCTAATACCGAATTTGGAGCAGATGAAAAGGAGCAGAACGGCGTTCATAATGTAGTAGCCGAAACGCTCACCCATATTGCTCAAAGCAGCTGCAATAAGACCCTTGGGGTGCTCTTTTTTAGCCTTGCGGATGTAGAATACCAGGAAGGGAATCACTACAACCAAAATGGCCATCAAAATCAGCATGGGACGGTTGTTTGCCCAGAGATTTGCGAAAAATTGTAGCATAAAAGAAAAAGTTTTAGTTAAAAAATGTTAGTGTTGATTTCGTATATATCTTGTCCATTAAAGTGACAAAAATAGTAATTTTTGTGGATAAATTTGCACTCTTTGCGGAAAAATAGTATTTTTATTGTCGCAAAATTCATTATACTATGGCTAAACGTTTGTCAATCATAGAGAAAGATAGTTGGCTCGAGCCCGTGGAAGGAGAACTCAACTATCGTTACAAATTATATACCGATAAGCTTGCCGACATTGAGGCCTCCTCGGGTTCGATTGTCGATTTCGCCAACGGCTACCGCTATTTTGGCTTCCAGAGGGATGAGCGCAACAAGGGCTGGTGGTTCCGTGAGTGGCTGCCCGCAGCCGAGAGTGTCTATCTCTTTGGCGACTTCAACGGTTGGGACCGCACCTCTCTTCCTCTTTACAAAAATAGTCAGACGGGTGTGTGGAGTATCTTCCTCTCGGACCGCGAGTATCATTTGGCACACGGTATGCTCTATAAGATTCTTGTGACGGGAGCCAATGGCACCCACGAGCGCATCCCTGCCTGGGTTACTCGCGCTGTGCAAGATGATGTGACAAAGAACTTTACAGCTCAATTTTGGAACCCCGCGGAGCCCTTCGATTGGGGTGGCGATGGTTTCCGTATAGAGCGCGAAGGGGGACTCTTTATATATGAGTGTCATATTGGAATGGCGCAGGAAGAGGAGAAGGTGGGCTCCTATACAGAGTTTGCCGAGAAGGTGCTGCCTCGCATCAAGGAGGCGGGCTACAATGCCATTCAGGTTATGGGCATCGCCGAGCATCCCTACTATGGCAGCTATGGCTACCACGTCTCCAACTTCTTTGCACCCTCGTCGAGGTTTGGTACTCCCGAGGAGCTGAAGGCTCTGGTGAAAAAGGCCCACGATATGAACATTGCGGTCATTATGGATATTGTCCACGCCCACTATGTGAAGAATTTTGCGGAGGGAATCAATGAGCTCGACGGCTCGCCCAATCTCTATTCGCTGGCGGGTGATGCGGGCTATCAGCAGTATTGGGACTCCAAGATTTTCGACTTCGGAAAGCGTGAGGTGACGCACTTCCTGCTCTCGAATGTGAAGTATTGGATGGAGGAGTTCCATATCGACGGCTACCGCTTCGATGGCGTGACCTCAATGCTCTACTACCACCACGGCTATACGGAGTTTGATTGCAGAGAGAAATATTTCGATGCGGGTGTCAATCGCGATGCCATAACCTACCTTACGCTGGCAAATAAGCTCGTGCACACTCTGCGCCCCGATGCGGTGACCATTGCGGAGGATGTGAGCGGAATGCCCGGCATTGCCAACTCGGTGGAGGATGGTGGCATAGGTTTCGACTACCGCCTGGCTATGGGGGTGCCCGACTTCTGGATTAAGATGCTCAAGGAGGTGCCCGATGAGAATTGGAATGTGTGGGATATCTGGAATGTGCTCAACAATCGTGGCAACGACACACAGACGATTGCCTACTGTGAGTCCCACGATCAGGCGATGCAGGGCGACCAGACCATTGCCTTCCGCCTCCTGCAGACGGAGATGTATGAGGCTATGCACACCTCCAGCCAGAGCCCCATTGTGGATAGAGGTGTGGCACTGCATAAGATGATAAGGCTTGTGACTGCCTCGCTCGGTGGTCAGGGCTACCTCAACTTTATGGGCAACGAGTTTGGCCACCCCGGGTGGATTGACTTCCCGAGGGTGGGGAATAATTGGAGCTATAGCCACGCGCGCCGCCAATGGTCGCTTGTGGAGAATCAGGGGTTGCGCTACCGTGCCCTGGGCGAGTTCGATAAGGCGATGATTAAGTTGCTCAGGCGCTACAATCAGCTCGGTATGGGCTATGCCAATCAGCTGGCTATGTACGACGGCGACGGAGTGATGGTCTACAACCACGGCCCGCTGGTCTATGTCTTCAATTGGAACCCCACGCGCAGTGTGCCCGACTACATTATTCCCGTGCCCGAGAGCGGCGTCTATGGCATTCTGCTCTCTACCGATGAGGAGCGCTTTGGCGGCTTCGAGCGCAATGAGCTGGGCGGTGAGTATCACTCCTTCTCGCGCAAGGATGACGATGGTGTGGTGCTCCACTATATTAAAATCTATAATGTTGCTCGCACGGCCACTATTTATAGAAAATTGAGAGATTAATTATTGCTTGAGATAGAGCGTTCTGTTTTGTTGATTATGAGGAGATTGTTTGTAGTCATATTGTTCTTGACGTTCTCGCTTTCGATGTTTGCGCAGAGGGATGTCTATAAGGCCTTTGCGGAGAAGTTCGAAAGACGAGAGGGCTATGATGTCTCCACCATTGGGCGCGTGGCTCTGAAGGCTGCGCTGGTTGCTGCCGATAGTAAGTCGCGCGAGATGCTCAGAAATGTCGACTATGTGGTTACCATCATCAATCACAACCCACAAAATGGTGCGCTAAAGAGTGAGCTTGGAAGAGTAGTGGCAGGCTATAGTAAGGTTTTTGAGCGAAGCGTGGAGGAGGGTAGTGCTACGGCCTATCTGAATGGCGATGGCTCGGGCTTGGTCTTTTTCATCACAACGCCGAAGGAACAAATTGCCCTGCTGATTGAGGGCAAGAACTTCAACTACGAAGATTTCCTCCCCGATGAACTAAAATAGCGCCTGCATTATAATAATGATAAAAGCAGTCCCGAGTGGACTGCTTTTTTGTGTGCCAAGCACGAGCCTATCCAGAACTTACTTTAGCACCACCATCGAAGCCTCCCTTAACAAAGGAGGGTTTGTGTGGATTTTAAATGTGGTCGCGGACTCTTCCGCTCCAAAACAATAAACGACAGCTAACAAGCTGTCGTTTATTGTTTTGGAGCGGAAAACGAGACTCGAACTCGCGACCCCAACCTTGGCAAGGTTGTGCTCTACCAACTGAGCTATTTCCGCATTATTTCAAAAGTGCGCCACGGAGCTAAATCCGTTTTGCGGGTGCAAATATAGGGGGAATTTTGATTACCGCAAATATTTTTTGCAATTTTTTAATCATTTTTTTCGTTTTTGTTTTGCAAGGTGTTGAATCTCAATGGGGAGTGGGGGAGGTAATTTTGCATTTGGATAATGTTTTATTAATAGGTATCTTTGCACAAGCCGTCACGGGAAACAAAGTCGTGGCGAGCCTCAATGTATGAAAAAACTACTTATAACCCTGCTTGCGCCGCTGTTGTTTGCGGCGTGTGTTGAGCCCGACATTGCTCCACCCGATAGCCCCGAAGAGCCCAAAGGAGAGGCGGGCAAGATTGTTTCGTTTGGTTTTCTTAAGCAGAACAATCCGGATGCTGTGCTGGCCAATGTGGTGGCGACGGTGCGCAAGGGGGAAATTCTCACCTGCTCGCCGATGCTTCTCGATGTGAGCAATCTCGTGGCGACCTTCAAGACCGATATGGGGCGCGTGTATATCGGTGACACGGAGCAGATAAGCGGCACGACGCCCAACGACTTTTCGCAGCCTTTGACCTATCGTGTGGTGACCGACCAGGGGGTTGAGTCGGAGTGGCTCGTGTCGATATCCAACACAGGTCTGCCCGTGGTGGTGATTACTACCCCCGGCAATGCAGCCATTCCTCCCAAGACCGAAGATTGGCTCGAGGGTACGAAGCTCACCATCTACTCGCCCGAGGGTGGGGTGGACTTTGATGGCGAGGTGAACATCCGCGGCCGTGGCAACTCCACCTGGACCTTCCCCAAGAAGCCCTATGCCATAAAGCTCAATGAGAAGGCCTCCATTCTCGGTATGCCCAAGCACAAACGCTGGGTGCTTCTGGCCAACTGGCTCGATAAGACGATGCTGCGCAATGCGACCTCTTTCCACCTTGCAAGCCTCACGGGGCTTGAGTGGACTCCGCGTGGCGAGTTTGTGGAGGTGGTGCTCAATGGTCGTCACAAGGGTAATTACTACCTCTGTGAGCAGATTAAGATTGACAAGAATAGGGTGGATATTGCCGAGGTGAGCGACAGCGATCCTTCGGGCGGCTACCTTATGGAGTTGGATGTCTATTTCGATGAGGTGTTTAAGTTCCATTCGCCCGTGCGCTCAATGCCCTTTATGTTCAAAGACCCCGACGAGGTGAGTGCCCTGCAGCAGGCCTATATGGAGAATTTTGTGGCCACGCTTGAGGGGGCTCTCTATGACGATATCCGCTTTGCTACGAGGGAGTATGCCGACTATCTGGATGTTGATTCGTTCATTGATTGGTGGCTTGTCCACGAGTTGACGGGCAATGCGGAGCCTATGCACCCCAAGAGTAGCTATATGCACAAGGATAGCGGAGGGAAACTCAAGGCGGGCCCTGTGTGGGATTTCGATTGGGAGACCTTTGTGCCCTATAAGAGTAATGTTTTTGTCGATAAGGAGGCGATTTACTATGGCCGCTTGTTCCAGGATGAGCTCTTTGTCGCCCGCCTTAAGGAGCGCTGGGCGGAACTCAAGCCCGCATTTGACGGTGTTGGCGATTATATCCTTCGTGAGGCGGAGCGCCTTGCACCCTCGGCTGCACTGAATAATAAGATGTGGCCCATTAATGTTGTGGTCAATGGCGACGAACAGCTCACCTATGAGGTTGCCGTGGAGAGAATGTACCGCTCCTTTGTCTCCAAACTGCAATGGCTGGATCAGCAGATTGAGGCTATGTAGCGGTTGTATTTTGCCCAATTAACGCTATCTTTGCCAATACGAAATCATAAAATTAAAACACACATAGTATGAAAAAACTACTCTACATTATTCCCTTGCTGTTGGGAATGGCGCTCACATCGTGTTATGATGAGGACATCGACCAACTCAACGACCGCTTGGATAAAGTTGAGAGGGAGGTCGATGCCATTCAGGCTCTCTTGGATGCCTACAACAAGCAACTCCATATCATCGACATCGAGGAGGTGTCGGAGGGCTATATTGTGACCTTTTCGGATGATTCCACTATCACAATCAGGCGCGGCAAGGATGGCGATTCGCATATTGTGTCCATTGTTGTTGGCGACACGACTGTTACTTTCACTCTCTCAAATGGCGAGGTTATAACTCTTCCTTTGTCCGTTACATTTGGCATTGTGTTCGACACTCCAGAAGTGCTTATGTGTGATCCGGGCAAGAGTACCACTGTAGCCTACACCATCACTGGTGGCGACGAAGGCACAATGGTCGAGGCGTGGGGCGATAGCGGTTGGAGTGCAGAGGTTATTGCCAAGAGTCCTACGGAAGGTGTAGTCAAGGTAACTGCTCCTTCCAATTCGAGGAGTGGCAAGATTGTCGTTTTGGCCATCTCGGGCGAGGGTCGTTCTGTTATGAAGACACTCTATTTTGTGGATGAGATATATGTGAATTTAAGTGCAGTAGATACAGCAAATTGCTACATAGTCGAATCGGCTGGTTATTACAAGTTTGATGGGCGTGTTATAGGCAATGGCCTCAAAGGAGTAATTGCTGACGCAAATTTTCACACTACTTCTGTAGAAATAACCCCTTCTGATGTAGAGGTGGTATGGGATGATAATGATGTTGTTAGTGAGTTGCGCCTTGAAGATGGTTTTATTTATTTTAAGGCATCTTCCAATGAGGGTAATGCGCTCATAGCAGCAAAGGATAGTGATGGGCGTATTATTTGGAGTTGGCATATTTGGGCAACTGATAAGCCTCGAGATTACACCAGCTATGACGGGTATCAAACTATAGATAGGAATTTAGGAGCAATATCTGCAAATTATGCGGATGGAGAAGATACTTACGGCTATTATTATCAGTGGGGACGCAAAGATCCTTTGAGAAACTACTCTACTGTTGTCAATACCGATGAAACTACTGGTTGTATAAGTTATACTATTGAACATCCAACTCAACTGGTCGGTGGTGATTTTTACAATTGGCAGTATTCCGATAAAAGCGAATACTTGTGGGGATACGAATATAATACAAAGACAATATACGATCCTTGCCCCGTCGGTTATAAAGTGCCATTTCCCGTAACAAGCAGTTCGGCATATACATACGACTCATCCAGAGCAGGAGGTCGTTGGGATGGTGAATTGTGGTATCCCTTCGCGGGCCGTCTAGATTTTGAAACGGGAACATTTGGCAATAAAGATTGGTATGGTCAAGAACAAGAGTATGGTTGTTGTGGTTTTTACTATGTTAATACATACTCAAATTATTCCAAAAATGACACATACGACCAATATATTAATGACTCAATGGTGTTGATTGATAATCTGCAATACAAGGGTTTTGCTGAATCTGTTCGTTGTATACGAGAATAGAATTACTCGCAATATATGAAGAAAACGGCAGTCACCGATTGGGTGGCTGCCGTTGTTGTTTAGCGTAGGCGTTCGATTATGTCGATTGCGGTGGGTAGGTCGCCGGGGGCGAGCCAATGGGTGCTCTGGTCGCGGCGGAACCAGGTCATCTGGCGTTTGGCGTAGCGGCGCGAGTTGCGCTTGATGAGCTCGATGGCCTCCTCGCGGCTCGTGGTGCCGTCGAAGTGGTCGAAGAGTTCGCGGTAGCCAACCGTCTGCAGCGACGACAGGTGGCGCAGGTGGTAGAGCGCACGGGCCTCCTCCTCGAGCCCCTCGGCAATCATCTGGTCCACCCTGCGGTTGATACGGTCGTAGAGCTCCTCGCGAGGCCAGTCGATACCGATCTTCACAACATCGAACGGGCGCTCTCGTCGGGTGGCGGTGCGCTGCGAGGAGTAGGGTAGGCCGCTTGCGATGCAGACCTCCAGAGCCCTCACAACCCTTGCAGGATTCTTGCGGTCCACAACGGCCCAATAGTCGGGGTCCCTTTCGCGCAGCTCCTCACAAAGGCTCTCAAGACCCTCATCTGTAAGCCTCTGCATAAGTTTGGCACGAATCTCGGCCGTATCGCACGGCAGCTTGTCGAAACCGCTACAAAGGGCGTCGATGTAGAGCCCCGAGCCACCCACGGCAATCGCAATGCTATTGCGTGAGAAAATCTCCTCAAGCCTTGCCAAAGCCACCCTCTCGTAACCTCCTGCCGAGAGTTCCTCCTCGGGCCGTCGGTCGGCAATCAGATGGTGGGGTGCGGCTGCCAACTCCTCGGGGGTGGGCTGTGCCGTACCTATGGCCATACCTATATAGAATTGGCGTGAGTCGGTTGAGATTATTTCGGTGTTGAAGTGGCGTGCAAGAGCAACTGCGAGGCCGGTTTTGCCCGACCCCGTAGGACCCAAGACCACCACCAGGAGTGGGCGTCTAGTATTCGTCGTCGTAGGAGTCATCTCCACCGCCAAAGTCGCCAAAGTCGTCCATCATCTCCTCGAAGATGGATTTTTCGTTTGCGCCGCCCGCATCGGGGTCATACTGGTCGGAGGGCTCGCCGTGGGCAAAGAGTGTGCGAGGATACTCCACACCCTCCTCGGCCTTCTTGGCCTCAATCATCTCGAGGTAGTATGCCCTGTCGGCAAACATATCGAAGAGCCAGATGAGTCGGTCGTGGTTGTTGCGGATGAGCTGTGCGAGAACGACCTTCTCCATAGGCATTGGGGCCTCGTCGGGCTCGTCGGCATAGCCGCCCATACCTGCGCCCATATCCATCAGCGTAAACTCGCGCAGCTTCATCCACTGTCCGTCGGAGAGGAAGAAGGAGGTCATACCCGAGTTGTCGTAGCGAAGGTCGCGACAGATGAAGTCGTTGAACTCCAGGAGGTTCATATCATACTTAACCTCGTAGTCCCTTACGAATACATCGCTCTCGTCGGAGAGCATACGGAATTTGAAAACCATTGACATTGTTTCTTGCATTTTTGTTAGGTAGTACAAATATACTACAAATTTGGCAATTCATCGGTGTGGTCCAAAGAAAAAATCCCCCAAGAGTGATAATACTACACCCCTGGGGAGTGTTTGGAAAATAGTGGCACTAAAGTTGATGGTAGAGATAAATTCGGGGTAAGAGGTATTGTTATTTCGAGAAAAAACACTACTTTTGTGCTCAGTCAATCGAAATGGTGGCGTTCCGCACACCATATATCCACAAAGAGTATATTGTTTTTACAAAATTTTACCATACCAAATCTGTTATGCAAGATATGGAAACACTCAGGAGCAAAAGCCTCTCGGAACTGAGAGAGATTGCTCGTGCGCTCGGTCTGGACATCCGTTCGGGCCGTGAGAAACTTGTGGCAAAAATCCTCGATGCTACAAGGGAAAATCCCGAGGGTGAGATGGCCGAGAGCGAGGAGGTTGCGCCCCGCAGAACGCGCAAAAGAATTGTGGCCCAGAAGGTTGAATATACCACTCGCAGGGAGAATGGTGAGGAAGAACCCCAGGCAGAGGAGCCCCAGGCAGAGGCCACTGTTGCAGTGGAGGAGCCAGTCGTGGAGGAGAAGCCCAAGCGCCGTGGTCGTCCCCGCAAGAATCCTCTCCCCGAAGAGGTTGTAGCCCCCGCCGAGGAGGCCCAAGAGGAAGCGAGCGCTGTCGCAGAGGGGGAGCCCGCC
>JAZQZA010000032.1:0-9686 GCA_045633765.1 Tidjanibacter sp.
GAATGCACAATCTCCAATCAAAGTGACGCTGTCGGGAATGGTAACACTTGTCAGCGAGGTGCATTCGTAGAATGCATACTCTCCAATCGAAGTAACGCTGTCGGGAATGTTGATGCTTGTCAGCGAGGTGCATTCATTGAATGCATAATCTCCAATCGAAGTAACGCCATTTCCGATTGTTACACTTGTCAGTGAGGAGCAAACACTGAATGCATAATCTCCAATCTCAGTAACGCTATCGGGAATGGTGATGCTTGTCAGCGAGGAGCAATCGTGGAATGCACTCTCTCCAATCGAAGTAACGCCGTTGCCAATGGTGACACTTGTCAGCGAGGAGCAACCCCTGAATGCATACTCTCCAATCGAAGTGACGCTGTCGGGAATGATTAGATCGGTCACCAACTCTCCATTGAGGTATAAGTTGTGGGCGTTGTAAAGAGGATTGGCAGAATCATCACCGAAACTTATTTTGCACCACGCAGCAATATCGGTGATATATACACTTGTCAGCGAGGAGCAACCCTCGAATGCAGAATATCCAATCGAAGTGACGCTATCGGGAATGGTGATGCTTGCCAGCGAGGTGCAATAACAGAATGCTGCCCATCCAATCTCAATAACGCTGTCGGGAATTGAGTACCGTGTTAATCCTGAAGGAGCGGTGGCTATTAATTTCCCGTTAGCAATTAGACAACGGCCATCTGCAGTGGCGAATTTACCTGCAAAACTACTAAGATTTGGACAATCTATAAAGGCGCCCTCACCAATCGAAGTGACGCTGTCGGGAATGGTGATGCTTGTCAGCGAACGGCAACCATAGAATGCCTCGGAACCAATCTCGACAATACTATCAGCCTCGACAATTATAACTCCCTTACCATTGCGATAGGTGTTGGAAAGAATTTTGGAACCGAAGGCCTCAGAATCTGGTTTCACTATATTTCCATCGGTTGTGGTGTACCAAATCTCGCACGCAGTTGAAGTGGCACTAACTTGAGCGCCTTCGGGCTGATATCTTTCTACGAAATTGGAGTATGGTTTCCAGCACTCCATTGATAAGTATAATTTGTAAGCCTCCTTAGGGATGTATATTAGCAAGTTCTGGGCATTTCCACTAAATGCGTTTTCCTTAAGGGTAGGGGGAATTAATGAACTTAAATACACTTGCTCAAGTTTTATACAACCGGAGAATGCCTCCTTTCCAATCGAAGTAACGCCGTCGGGGATGGTGATGCTTGTCAGTGAGGTGCAACGATAGAACGCACCCTCTCCAATCGAAGTTACGCCGTCGGGGATGGTGATGCTTGTCAGCGAGGAGCAACCACAGAATGCCCAATCTCCAATCGATGTGACGCTGTCGGGAATGGTGACACTTGTCAGCGAGGAGCAACCATCGAATGCACACTTTCCAATCGCAGTAACGCTGTCGGGAATGGTGATGCTTGTCAGCGAGGAGCAACCAAAGAATGCATACCCTCCAATTGAAGTAACGCCGTTGCCCATCGTTACACTTGTCAGCGAGGAGCAACCCCAGAATGCACCCCATCCAAGCGAAGTGACGCTGTCGGGAATGGTGATGCTTGTCAGTGAGGTGCAATCATAGAATGCACGATATCCAATCGAAGTAACGCTGTTGCCCATCGTTACACTTGTCAGCGAGGAGCAACCATCGAATGCCCAACCTCCAATCGAAGTTACGCTGTCGGGAATGGTGATGGTATTAAGATTGCTACAACCATAGAATGCCTGGGAACCAATCTCGACAATGCTATCAGCCTCGACGATTATCACTCCCTTTCCATTGCGATAGGTGTTGGAAAGGATTTTGAAACCGAGGCCCCCTGAATTTGGATATACAACTTTCCCATCGGTTGTGGTGTACCAAATCTCATTGGAAGATGGTTTGTCGCCTTGGGCATAGGTGGGTGTGCCCACAGCTACAAATAGCATTAGCGACAAGAGGTATAGTAGTTGTTTCATTGCATTAACGTTTTAAATTTGATTTGGGAAAGTTATTACACTTACAAAGTTAACAAATATTCCCCATAAATGCAAAAAGACACCCGTGAGTAGAGGGGGAGTGGGGTGTGGAGTTTTGGGAGAGTGAGTTGAGCCCTTCACCCCTTCTCAAGTTTAATCTGCCAATTGGTAATATTATATTTATGCCAATTGAGTATTGTGGTGCAAAATGCACAACATTTTGTCTGATTTTGAACTTTCGGGCAATCCACTTTTTAGACTGCACAACCACCTGTTAATCAAAGAAAAGCATTTTGCACAATCCACATTTTCGCTCATATTGTTCCATTCCACTACAAATATATGTATATTTGTAAAAGGCGACGACTTAAACTATAAAACCTAACAGATATGATTGCACAGTTTTTCTTCAAACCCATCATTATTCTCTCGGTGATGCTTTTTGCCGCCTGCGGGGAGCAGCCAATACCCAGTGAAAGGCCCACGGCTACAACTCCTTCGGTGGAGATAACCATTGGCGAGATTGGCGAAAACAGCATTACGGTAACCCTCACATCAAGCAATGCCGACCGAGCATTCTATGCCGTTCTTCCTGCCGAAGAGAAGGCGCCCGCGTCGGGTTACCAGCTCTCCAAGTACAACACTTTGGGCTCAACTCCCACCATTACGGTCAACGACCTTGAAAGGGGCAAGGATTATGTCTTCTATGCGGCTGCCGCACGAGGCGACGAGTATAGCAGAGTTGTATCGGCGCCCTTCACGACCGCAAAAATTATCAACACCCTTTCGGCCAAGGGTTGGCAGACCACTGCCGACAAGACGAAACTCTTCCAGGAGGTTGCCATTCTCGCCGAGGATGCCGCTGGTAAAGAGTCGGCAGTCATCACACTCAACGACGCCACAAAGTACCAGACAATAGATGGTTGGGGCCCCGCAATTACGGGCTCAACCTGCTACAATCTGTTGCTTATGAGTAAGCAGGATCGCACGGCTCTGCTCAAAGAGGTCTTTGACCCCATTGATGGTCTGGATTACAACCTAATCCGTATCTCCATCGGTTGCTCGGACTTCTCGCTCGAAGAGTACACCTGCTGCGATACTCCCGGCATTGAAAATTGGAAATTCCCCGAACTCGACGAGCGCGACCTGCTGCCCATCCTGAGGGAGATTTACGCCATCAATCCCAATGTGAAGATTGTTGCCGCACCTTGGACCTGCCCCAAATGGATGAAACTCGCAGTTAATAGCGATGCTCCCCACGACAAGTGGACAAGTGGCAGGCTCAACCCTGCCCACTACGAGGACTACGCCACCTACTTTGTTAAGTGGATACAGTATATGGAGAGCCAGGGCTTCCCCATCTATGCCGTAAGTCCCCAGAATGAGCCCCTCAACCACGGCAACTCCGCATCGCTCTATATGCCCTGGGACCACCAGCGCGACTTTGTCGGCAACCACCTCGGTCCCGCCTTTGAGCGCAACGGTATCACCACTAAAATCTGGGCCTACGACCACAACTTCGATGTGCCCGACTATGTAACCAACCTCTACAAGAGCAAGGCTGCAAAATATTTCGAGGGTTCGGCTTGGCACGCCTATGGTGGCAACAAATCGGCACTCGAAGGTGTGTATAAGGCTGCTCCCGACAAGGGTATCTATTTTACCGAGCAGAGTATCGGTACTTGGTGCCCCAACTTTGGCGACAATCTTATGTGGCATATGAGGGAGATTTGCATCGGCACCGTGAATCTCCATTGCAAGGCAGTTATCTTCTGGAACTTCCTGCTGGACAAGGACCGTGGTCCCAACCGCCCCAACGGAGGTTGCACCACCTGCTATGGCTTTGTGGATTTCACCGATGGTGGTCACAAAAACCTCAACCGCCGCAGCCACTACTACGCCATTGCTCATATGTCGAAGATTGCCAAGAGAGGTGCGCACCGCATCGCTTCCTCCATTGAGGGCGACCGCAATGGCGTACACTTCACAGCCTTCCTCAACCCCGACGGCACCCACTCTATTGTAGTGCTCAACGAGGGCAACGCAAGGCAACTCATCATTGAGGACGGCAAGGGTGGCAGCTTCGCTTTCGACGCCCCCAAACGCTCCGTAACCTCTTTTGTATGGTAAGGTACTAACAGAAAAACAGATACTACAATGAAGACCAAACTGACACTTATCGCACTTTTGGCACTCACACTATGTGGTTGCCAACAACGCAGCAACATTCCAACCTATCTCAACCCCGAGGCATCTCTCGAAGAGAGGGTTGAGGACGCTCTGGCGCGAATGACCACCGAGGAGAAAATCGCCATCATTCACGCGCAGTCGAAATTCTCTTCACCCGGTGTTAGTCGCCTTGGTATTCCCGAGCTGTGGTGCACCGACGGCCCTCACGGCATTCGCCCCGATGTGTTGTGGGACGAGTGGGAGCAGGCAGGCTGCACCAACGACTCGTGCGTTGCATACCCCGCACTTACAGCCCTTGCCGCCACTTGGGACAGGGAGGCTTCGGCCCTCTATGGCAAGAGCATTGGCGAGGAGGCCCGTTATAGGGAGAAGGATGTTCTTCTCGGCCCCGGTGTGAATATCTACCGCAGTCCTCTGAATGGTCGCAACTTCGAGTATATGGGCGAAGACCCCTATTTGGCAGCCCAGATGGTTGTGCCCTATGTACAGGAGGTTCAGAAGAATGGTGTTGCCACCTGCGTTAAGCACTATGCGCTGAACAATCAGGAGGCCCACCGCCACACCACCGAGCCCATATTGGACGACCGCACACTCTATGAGATTTATCTGCCCGCCTTCAAGGCAGCCGTTCAGGAGGGTGGCTCGTGGTCGATTATGGGCGCCTACAACTACTACAATGGCGAGCACGCCTGCCATAACGACCGACTGCTCAACAAGATTCTCAAAGAGGAGTGGGGCTTTGACGGCGTTGTAATCTCCGATTGGGGTGGCACTCACAACACCGAGGAGGCTATTCGCAATGGTCTTGACCTTGAGTTTGGCTCGTGGACCGATGGTCTTGCCAACGGCTCGTCGAACGCCTACGACAACTACTACCTTGCTGCGCCCTACCTGACACTTATCCGCGAGGGTAAGGTTGGCACCGAGGAGCTCGACGACAAGGCTTCGCGCGTGTTGCGCCTTATCTTCCGCACCGCAATGAATACCGACAAACCCTTCGGCTCGCTCGTTTCTCAGGAGCACATTGAGGCTGCCCGCACAATTGGCGAGAAGGGTATCGTACTGCTCAAAAACGACAACCACACACTCCCCATCTCGCTCGAAGGCAAACCCCGCATCGCTGTTGTGGGCGAAAATGCCGTTAAGATGATGACCGTGGGTGGTGGCTCGTCGTCGCTCAAAGTTGCCCAGGAGGTTTCGCCCCTCGATGGTCTGCGTGCAGCGGTGGGTGACAAGGCAGAGGTTGTTTGGGTGCGTGGCTATGTTGGCGATGTTACGGGCGAGTACAACGGTGTTGTTGCCGCTCAGGACCTCAACGACAACCGTTCCAAACAGGAACTCATCCGTGAGGCCGTTGAGGTTGCCTCCGAGAGCGACTATGTGATTGTCTTCGGCGGCCTTAATAAGGCTCCACACCAGGACTGCGAGGACTCCGACCGCTATGGCTTGGAACTCCCCTATGCACAAAACGAACTCATCGAGGCTCTGGCCAAGGTGAGCAAAAAACTCGTCTATGTTAACATTTCGGGCAATGCTGTGGCAATGCCTTGGGTGGAGAGTGTTCCCGCCATTGTTCAGGGCTGGTTCCTCGGCTCGGAGGCTGGCAACTCTATTGCCAATGTGCTGCTCGGCAATGTCAATCCCAGCGGCAAACTGCCCTTCACTTTCCCCGTGAGGTTGGAGGATTGTGGTGCACACTCCGTTGGCGAGTATGGCGGCGCGGGCAAGGTGCACTACTCCGAGGGTATTCTTGTGGGTTATCGTTGGCACGAGGCCAAGGATATCGAGCCCCTGTTCGCCTTTGGTCACGGACTCTCCTACACCACCTTTGAATACTCCAACGCCCGACTCTCCAAGAGTGCCATTCGCAATGGTGATAGCGTGAAGGTGATGGTTGATGTGACCAACACCGGCAATGTTGATGGCGAGGAGATTGTTCAGGTCTATGTTGGTGATGTGGAGGCCCCCGTATTGCGCCCCGAGAAGGAGCTCAAAGGCTTCGAGAAGGTCTTTGTGAAGGCAGGCGCAACCGAAAGGGTTGAGATTACCCTGCCCCGCGAGGCGTTCCAGTACTTCGATGACGAGTGCCACGACTGGGTGGCCGATAATGGAGATTTCAAAATCCACATTGCTGCCGCATCCGACGATGTGCGCGCAACGCTCGATTTGAAATTAAAATAATAACTCGACAACTTTCATCAGGTTAATAAATAGGATGCAGACAGATTTCTGCAAAAGGCGTATCCCACAGCGGGATACGCCTTTATTCATTCCACCATTGGGATAGATATTACAAAGAGTTGACGCTCAACAAACCCCCTCGGCTATCTTTTTGCATAAATAACACTCTTGGTGTCGAAGAACTCCTCCTCGAAGAGGGTGCGGATGGGGTGGATGTCGCAACGCAGGCGGGCAAGACCCAGCTCCTCCGCCAAGTCGCCACCTTTGAGCACCAGCATACCGTTGGGGAGAGAGCCCTTCTGTCCGGCCCTCAACTTGGGCATTGCCCACCCTTTGAGGGTCTTCATATCCGTAACTGCTCGGCTCACAACATAGTCGAACTCCCCCTTGACGGCCTCGATGCGGGCATTGATGGGGGTGACATTCGTGAGCCCGAGTGCCGAGGCTACCTCCCTCACCACCGTAATCTTCTTGCCGATGGAGTCCACAGCCGTAAACTCCACCTCGGGAAACATTATAGCAAGGGGGATGGTGGGAAAACCGCCACCGCAGCCAATATCCACCACCTTGGCTCCCGCCTCAAAGGTGCAGACCTTGGCGATGGCGAGTGAGTGCAGCACGTGGCGCACATAGAGCTCGTCTATATCCTTGCGCGAGACCACATTAATCTTGGCGTTCCACTCGGAATAGAGGGCGCCGAGAGCCTCAAAGCGGCTCTGCTGCTCCTCGGTGAGGGTGAAATATTTCGAGATAATTTCGGGTTGCATAGTTCTTATGTTTTGTTCTACCCCCCCCCCGCGCGGCTATTTACCAAAGGTGGGTGGGGGGTGTGTATTGTGCTCTATTTTCCAAAAATACGCTCTCTGGCCCAGGCGTGGAACATCTCCTGCTCCTCGGGGTCGGCCTCCGAGAGGGAGTTGATGCAGCCAAACAGCAGGCGAGGGTTGGCGTTGGCCTCTCGCAGTTTGCGTTCCATATACCCTTTGCGTCCGGCTCGGGGTTTGAGAAAGAGGGTAAGTCCTCTGGGGCTCTCCACCACAACCTCTCCCCTCGGCACACCATCAATATAGAAGGGCTCGGCATAGGAGAACTGTTCGGGGTTGCGGAAGCGGTGGGCGATATTTGCTCGGAGCCACTCGGGGTGGGAGGCGAAAAACTCCTCGTGCCAGCTGCGACGCAGTGCCAAAGGGGCGTGTTGCCATACCCAGAAGTGGCCACTTCCCATCATCTGTGCCGCATTGACCATTGGGTCTTTGTGGCCAAAGGGGCGACGACCGTGCTTCTTGGGTTTCAGTCGGCGCAGGAGTCTGCCCACAAGGGTTGCCATACGCTCGGCGTAGAGTACCGGCCGCCCCTCACGGAACCATACGGAGGGCTCCACGGGGGCTGTGAGGAAGATATCGTCGTTGGAGTAGATGTAGTGCTCGGCCAGATGGGGGATGCGCCACATCATACTCTCAATGGTTATAGAGTTGAAGGTGGGGAGCACCTCCTCATACCCCTCGAAAATCACCCTGTGGTCCACAATCTCAACCTTGGTTGTGGCCTCGGGGAACTCCTTGGCCACCCATTCGTGAAGACCCTCGGGGATTTGGTTGTCGGTGATAATCCAGATGGTGCGAAGCCAGGGCGCAAAGCGCAACATCGACCCTACAGCGTAGAAAATCTCGCCGAGCGAGGAGTAGCGACTCTCGCCGCCCACATCCTCTCGCTGTTGCAGGCCGCCACCTCCGCCCCAAGCCATTCTTTTGGCTCGGTGGGCAGGGTCGTTGCCATCCACCCAGGTTAAAACAAGATCTATATCCTCCCTTTGTGCCATAAGTCTAAATGATGTTTTGGAACCTCTCGGGGATGCGGACAATCACAACCTGCTCCAACATAGAGGGCTTGTTGAGTGCATAGGGAGGGCGAAAGAGCCTCTGAATGGTGCGAGCGACGGGCACCGCACACTCCCACCTATGGGCCTTGCGCGACGAGCATAGACGGATGGTCTTGGAGCGCTTCTTCAGGTGCTTGGTCCAGCCGTCGGCCCTACGCGAAGGGTCGGCAAAGCGAGCCTCGATGCGGCCCAGGTCGAAGTAGCCGAAGTGGAAGAGGTAGAGGTCTTTGACGATGTGGAAGTTGTGCCCCTTGACGCGGTGGAAGCCCGAGCCCCACCTTGCAGGGCGAGCCAACACATTGGCCTTCGTATAGCGGCTCGAGAGTCGGCCATAGTGGCGCTGCGAAAGGAAGGGTTCGTAGATGGAGATATCCCCCTCCTCGGCGGTGTGCTGACCAACATCCACCCCCAGCCCCGAGATGGTGGTTTTGATGTTCAGTTCGCTGAGAAACTCGGCCAGGCCCTTGCCGACCTTGGGGTCCACAGCCAAAATCTCGTCGGCATCGGTGCCAATCACAAGGTCGTATCTCTCGAACAACTTTGCCGCCTCCTCGCTGAGGAAATTAATTCGTCCCTTGTCGCCCTTGGCCACATTGCCCTGCACCTTCTCTCGGAGGGTGACATTGGTCCCCTTGCAGAAGTCGGGCACCTGTTGGTCGGTGCCGTCGAAGTATATATAAAGGTTCTCCCTGCCCAGCTCACGACCATAGTATTCCACCCACTTTCGCAGGTAGAATTCGTCGTTGCGAACCATTGTGAGGGCACAGATGCGTTTCATTTCGGAGTGAATGAGTTGTTTATCTCTACAAAGATAGGTTTTTTAATCGAAGATGCTACTCTTCCAAGGCAATCTTTTCGGCAACTCTCGTGCCATCCAGAGCCGCTGATATGATGCCACCGGCATAGCCCGCACCCTCGCCCGTGGGGTAAAGACCTGCAATCTGGGGGTGCTGAAGACTCTCCTTGTCACGGGGGATGCGTACGGGAGTTGAGGTGCGCGACTCAAGGCCTATGATTTGCGCCTCGTTGGTCACAAAACCCCTCATTCGTGCGCCCCACTGCCTGAAACCGCCTCGCAACGACTCGGCCATAAAGGGTGGCAACCACTCCTCGCCCCTTCTGACCACCGCTTTTGGCAGGTAGGATGTGCGGGGCAGGTCTATCGAGATGCGTCCTGCCACAAAGTCGGCAAGCCTCTGTGCGGGAGCGGTTCCACCTCCGCCAACAATCTCGGCGGCGTGGCGCTCGAGCTCCTGTCGATACTTCAGGCCCGCCAACACGCCCCAATCCTCGTGGAGGTGGGGGAAGTCTTCGGGGCGTACCTCGGTGACAATGCCCGCATTGGCCCAGCGCGACGAACGGGCCGAGGCACTCATACCATTGACCACACACTCGCGGTAGTCGGTCATTGCGGGAACAATCACTCCGCCCGGACACATACAGAACGAATAGACCC
>JAZQZA010000033.1:0-30362 GCA_045633765.1 Tidjanibacter sp.
CTCCTAAATCCCCCTTTGACAAAGGGGGACTTGGTCGAAGAGCCCAGCTCTTCGATAGTGATTCTATCCCAATTTCGGGGAATAAAAAAAAGGCTACGATTTAAGAAAAAATCGTAACCTTTTAATCAACAGGGGATAGAATCACTTCTAACCCTGCTTCTACTAACCTAAAACTACTAACCTAAATGAACCTTAAAACTTCGCTGCAAAGATAAGGGCATTTCTCCGAAACTTCCAAATATATTAAAATATTTTAATAATAATTTAACATTAAATTTGCATTTTTTGGCCCCTCATTTCCTCACAACACACTGATATTCAGACACGAATCTACATTTCAAACTAATAGTAAAAAAATTTAATAACTTTTGTGTTAACTTCGGCGCAAGCACCCGAAGTGGGTATTAAAAAAGATACCCGTGAATAGAGGGGGGAGGAGATTAGGGAGATTAGGGAGATTAGGGAGATTAGGGAGGTTAGGGAGGTTAAAGAGTTTAGGGAGGAGTCGCAATGGGGAAAGGCCTATTGGTGGTCGGGGGTGGCAGTCACACACCACACCCTCTCAAAGATCTCCTCGGGGGTGATGGAGTTCATACACGCATAGCCGCCAAAGAGGCATCTGCGGCGGCCACTCGACGAGCAGGGGCGGCAAGGCAGGCTCTTCTGGACAACATTCTGGGGGCTCTGGCCATAGTTGGCGCTCTCAAGAAAATAGTGGGTAGCACCCCACACCGAGATTGAAGGGGTGCCCACAAGGGTTGCAAGGCGCAGAATGTCGCCATCGGCACACACCACAGCGTCGAGTACCGAAAGTATATCCATCTGCTCCTCAACCGAAACACGCCCCGCAACCGAGACAACCCTCTCATACTTGGACTGCATAGCCTCAGCGAATTGGCGCTGATACTCCCCCGCACCGAAGAGCACCACTTTCTCGTAGTTGTGCGACAGCAATTCAATGAGTCGTGCGGTGAGGGGTATGGGATAGCAGGTGCCGTTGTGGTGGGTGAGCAAATCGACTCCCACCCATTTGCCACTTTTGTCACCAAGCAGAATCTCCACAACCGAAGGGAGAATATATACGGGCATAGGTGGCTCGGGCTGGGGCATACAGAAGGGAAGGCCGAGCGAGCCGAAGAGTCGGCGGGCGAGGTCGGCGGGCGAGGTGAGCTGCACCATCACCTTGCGATATTTGCGTGTGAGCGCTCTGCCCTCAAGTCCCTCTGCCTTGAGTCGTCCACGGCGCACCCTCCAGGGGGGCAGCAGACAAGTGACAAATCGTGAGCGGAGTGTGGCGCTCAGGTCGGCAACACCATCCACTCCGAGGCGGGCCACAGCCCTCCAGAGTCGCACCTCTCCGATAGCACCTCTGTACTGCTCGTCGTCGGCAAAGAGGAAATCCACCCCCACCACGCCACGAAACACGGGCGCAAGACGGCGGTTGGTGAGCACCGTAATCTTCAGATTGGGGTAGTCGCGCACGAGCCCCACAAGGGCATAGACCGACATTGCGGCATCGGCGAGTGAACCCATACGGATTACGAGGATATGGCTAATTTGCGAACTCTTCATCATCAACAGTGTGGCCTGCAACCACAGGCTTTCCGCTCACAAAGATAAAGAAAAAATAAAAAAGGAATCACAGGTAAAGTCGTCATATTCAAAAAATATCTATCTTTGTACCTTGTAATACTATATACCGACGAGAGATGAGAGTTAAACAGATAGCCTTACTGCTGCTGGCGAGCCTTGCGGTGTCGTTTGCGGCCTCGGCCACAGAGAACAAGAAGATGACCCGCGAGGAGTACATCCAGACCTATGCCCCCCTTGCGGTGGAGCAGATGGCCTGCTATGGTATCCCCGCAAGCATCACCCTTGCACAGGGTCTGCTGGAGTCGGCCAACGGCAACAGCGAGCTGGCAACCAAGGCCAACAATCACTTCGGCATCAAGTGTAGCAACTCCTGGAACGGTCCCTTCTATCGTCACGACGACGATGCGCCGCAGGAGTGCTTCAGGGTGTACAACTCCGTGCGCGAGAGCTACATCGACCACTCGTTGATTCTCCTGGAGCGCAAGTGGTATCAGCCTCTCTTTGAGCTCGATATGAAGGACTACAAGGCGTGGGCCCACGGCCTCAAGAAGGCGGGCTATGCCACCAACCCCAAGTATGCCGACTCGCTCATTGAGATTATCGAGAAGTATGAGCTCTATAAGTACGACAACGCCCTGCTGGCCGGCTACACTCCCGCACCCGAGGTGGAGAAGGCCGAGGCGAAGGAGGCTACCGCCGAGAGCGCAGAGGTAACCCCTGCACAGGAGAGTACCGCCACCGAGAGCGAGGTACAGCCCGAGGGTGAGGCTACGACCACCCCCGATGACAAGGTGGTGAGCGAGGCAAAGACCGAGGAGGCAGCCGCCGTAACTCCCGAGTCGGAGGTTGTGGACTCGTCGGCCGAGGTCACCGAGAGCAATGAGAGCGCCGAGCAGGCGGAGGCCACCCCCACCGTTCCCCAGAAGGTGGATGTTGACAGCTACGACATTGCGATTCAGTATATCGACGGTCACGGCATCTACAATCGCGATGGTCGCAAGTTTGTCATTGCCGCCGAGGGCGACAGCCTTGCGAGCCTTGCCAAGATGTTGGGCCTCTCGGAGCGCACCCTTCGCCGCATAAACACCCTGGACAAGAACTACACGGTGTCGGTGGGCGACAAGATTTTCATTGAGAGATAGACAAAAACGAACAAAACAGATATTTTTTCAGCACACACAGAGTATGGAATCACAATCCGAGTTACGCACTCACATTAAGGAGCTTCTGGTAACCAAATCGGGGCTCAAACAGCAGATTTTCGACAACACCAACGCCCTCTTCAACGAGCTCAAGGAGGCCATCCACGAGTTTTCGACCGAGATTGACGAGGAGCTCGACGACAAAATCGACAAACGCATCCGCATCGAGTACAGCGATAGGGGTAAGTTTGAGGCGCAGATTCAGATTGCGGGCGACCTTTTGGTCTTCGTTATGCACACCAACATCTTCAACTTCGAGCGCGGCCACAACATTTGGCAGAATCCCTATGTACAGGCCGACCGCAACAATAGTTACTGTGGTGTGATCAACATCTACAACTTCCTGGCCGACTCGATGAAGTTCAAGCGCGAGGAGGACGAGGGCTACCTCATTGGTCGCATCTTTGTCAATCGCGAGAATAAGTTCTTCGTGGAGGGCAAACGCCAGGAGCGCTGGAGAGTCGAGGATTTCGGCAAGGAGAGCGTATCGAGGGGTGCCATTTTGGAGATTCTGGAGCGAGCAATGCTCTACTCCTTGAGCTTCGACCTTCTGGTGCCCGCCTACGACACGGTGAAGACCGTTGCGGCGGAGCAGTTCCTCTCCCGACAGGAGAACACCAAACTCCAGACGGGCAAACGACTCGGCTACGAGTTCCGCTCGGACGACATCTAACAGTACCAAACGCTCTCCCACTCTCGGGAGGGCGTTTTTTTGCACAGCAAAGTGTGCATCTCGTCGGCGTCATACTGCCATTCGTCACGAAAAAATAGTACATTACGAGAGGAAATTTTGCATTTTAGGGGCGGAAAAATTATTTTTGCTCCGCAAAAAATTTGGGACAACAACAAACAGTAATTTTTATACACAAAAACCAAAACAAACACAATGAAAAAAACTTACACACAGCCCGCTATTGACCTCGTAGAGATGGAGGTTGAGATGGGTATTGCCATGAGCACCCAGACGCTTGATGGCATCAACGACATCTACCTCGAGGAGGAGAACGTTGTTTGGTAAACCAAAGTTCAACAATTAAAAGCAAAAAGAGAGAGATGAAAAAGATTTTCTATTTTATTGCAAGTGCTATTGTTGCTTTGGGCGCAGTAGCTTGCCAGAATGAGATCGATGAGAACATCGACAACAACCAGCAGACCGAGGGTGTATCGTTCTATGCTAAAGTTAAGGACATTACCCGCGTAGACATTGACAACAAGACCGAGGCGGGCTATCCCGTAATTTGGGAGGTCAACGATGCGCTTGAAGTATCGTGGTATGATGAAGTGGCAGAAGAGCCTCATTCCTATTTCTTCGTTTATGATGGTGAGAAATTCACCTGCAACGAGGAGGGCGTAGGAACTCTTAATGACAAGGAGGTTACCGTCAATTATTACGCAAGCGTCTATGGCTTCGACTCTGCAAAAGGTAAAAAAGGTATAATGCTTGGCACTAACGAAGCTATTACATTCACTCCCGGCTGCACAATCAATATGGAGCTCCAATGTGCATTCTTCCACTTTAGCAGCTCCGAAAATGTAGTCCTCACTGTAGAGGGTGGCGATGACTATGCCTTCTACTACAACGAAGAGTTGACTGCATCTACCCCCAAATTGACAGGCGAGGATATTTGGGTTCCTTTCTATGTTTACACAGGTACTGTTGCTGGCACAGACTTGACCCTCACCGCAACCATTAACGGCGAAGTCGTAAAACAGATTACCCGCAACTTTGCCAACGGCAAAATCTACAACCTCGGCACCATTGAGGCTCCCGCTGCTCCCGCAGAGAAAGTTTACCTCGTACTTAACACCGAGTGGAAAGGCGACAACGCTTGGTTTGCTGCTTACTTCTGGAATGCTACAACCTCTGCTAACAAGAGCATAACTATGACCGATGCAGATGCAGACGGCATCTACGAGTGCGAGGTTCCTGCCGATATGGACAAGGTTATCTTCTGCCGTATGAACCCCCAGTACACCGAGTTTTCTTGGGATGTAACCGAGGGTGAGGGCGAGAGCTTCAAAGTTCTTGAGGATCACGTTTGGAACCAAACCGCCGACCTCGAAATCGGCGTTGCTCCCGACAACTACTACTACATCATTGGTTGGGAGTCTGGTCTTTGGGGTGATGAGAACACCGACCCCACCGTTTCGGTTGCAGGTCAGACCTCGGAGTGGGCGCTTGTTGGCGCATTTAGCGGCTGGAAAGACAAGAATTTCATCACCACTGCTACCGCAGGTGTTGTAGTTTTGGAGAATGTTACTATGAAGGCTGCTGAGGGCTTCCTCGTTCGCAAACCTTCGACCGATTGGGCTGACAAATATGGTGCAAGTAGCATCAACTACCTCAAAGCAAATCACTTCATCACCACTTCGAAAGATGGTGTTGATATGTGCCTTGAGGCCGATGGCACCTACGATTTCTACTTCGATGCCAACACCAAAAACATCTACATTATGACCGCTGGCACCGACTACAACACCGCAACCAAGCAGACCGCAAATGGCCAGGAGCCCGAGGTTGAGGAGCCCGAGGTAACTGAGAAAGTTGTTTACCTCAAGCCCAACAGCAACTGGACTCAGTCCAACGCTCGTTTCGCTGCATACTTCTGGGGCGGAACTGCTGGTGAGAAATGGGTATCGATGACTGCTGTTGGTGACGGCACATACGAAGTTCACCTGCCCGAGGGTTATGACTACGGTTGCAACATCATCTTCTGCCGTATGAACCCCAGCACCACCGCAAACAACTGGAACAACAAGTGGAACCAGACCAGCGACCTCAAGACTCCTACCGACGGTAAGAACCTCTACACCGTTAAGTCTGGCACTTGGGACAAGGGTGGTGGTACCTGGAGCACCAAATAATTGCAGTGTAGCGAGGCTACTTGCAACATATATTCACGAAAGCACCTCCCCAAAGGGGGTGCTTTTTTTTGTGGGGGCTAATGTATAAGACTTATAGGGCCTATAGGGCCTATAGGACATATCGGACCCATAAGACTCATAAGCCCCATCAATCCCACCCCTCAACATTTCTTCTTTGGTGTTTTTTTTGTATCTTTGACCCAAATTTCCAAAACATTGCAACTATGAGGGCACTTTGGCAGAGGAGTATGGCGGTGGTCGCAGTAGCGATCACGGCTCTCATCGTGTCCGCCTGCAGCATCAAAGGTTACATCCCCGAGGGCAGCTACATCCTCACAAGAAACCACATAGTCGCCGACAAGCACACTCCCAAAGAGGAGCGAATAGCAGCAAGTCAGATGTCGAAATACATCCGACAAAAGCCCGCAATGGACATCCTCAATGTGCGCACCTGGCTCTACCTACAAGCCGACTCGGCAAAGCACAACCTCTGGAACAACCTTATGCGTTCCATCGGCACTCCCCCCGTAATACTCGACTCGCTCTCGGTGCTCAAAAGTGCCGAGAACATCGGCGCCTATGTCGCCTCAAGGGGTTTCTTTGCGGCCTCCGAGGAGTTCTCCGTCGACTTCAACAACGACAAAAAAACCGCCAGCGTCACATATCGCACAATTCAGCGCGAGCCCTACCGCATAGAGAAAATATCCTACCGCATAGAGGACAGCTACATCCAAAAACTCCTCCGCAGCGACTCGCTCTCGCTACTCCACCCCGGCGACATCCTCGACATTGAGGCCCTCGGCAATGAGCGCTCACGACTCACAAGGCTCCTCAGAAACGACGGCTTCTACGACTTCGCCGAGAACAATATCGAATACCGCATAGATACAACCCTCGGTGGACACAAAGCCGCCGTGGAGCTCGTCATCAAACAACACCTCGCAGGGCGCAACGCCGAGGAGGGAAGCATCTACACAAACAACCCCCTCTACCGCATCGGCACCATCCGCATACTGCCCAACTACAGCGCCACAGAGGCCGCCACCAACCCCAACTATCTCAGCACGCTCGACACCCTCAACTATCAGGGACTCGAGATAATCTACCACGGTGAGAGGCCCAACATCCGCCCCTCCGTGCTTCGAAGGCTCGTAAGGCTCCGCAGCGGCTCGATGTTCAACGACCAACGCGTGACCAACACCTACGAAAACCTGATGGGCATCAACTACATACACAGCGCCAACATCCTCTTCTCCGCACCCGCCGACAACCAGATGCGCAAGGTGACCTTCGTGGGCGACCACTGGAGCGACACGGCAGAGACCACCGAGGGTGTGCTCGACTGTGAAATCAGGCTCGCACCCGCTATGCGACAGAGCATAAAAACCGACCTGGAGGCCTCCACAACTTCGAGCTTCTACGGACTCTCGGCAACCGTCGGCTATCAAAACCAAAACCTCTTCCGAGGTGCCGAGCAGATTGATATGAGCCTTACGGTCGGCTACGAGCTCCGCAAAGCCGACTCACAGCTCTCCAACCGCAACTCTACCGAGTTGGGCGGTATGGTCGGCATTACTTTCCCACAGTTCCTCTTCCCCATAGACCTCGACCCACGAGGTGTGGCATTCAACCCTCAAACACGACTCGAGTTCTCCATAAACCATCAGGACCGCCGCTACTACGACCGTGTGCTCTCCAACATTAGCTTCGGCTACAGCTGGAGCCGTGGCCGACAGCACTTCTTCGTCTTCAGGCCCTTCGATGTGAGTATGGTGAAGATGAACTATGTGAGCACCGAGTTCCTCGACAGGCTCCAAAACCCCTATCTGCGCGACAGCTACACAACGCAGATGATGGCCGGAATCTCGGGCTCCTACTCACTCGGTACCCAAAACATCACCTACCAGAGCGACTACAACACCCTGCGTGTGGGCTTCGCCACAAGCGGCAACCTCCTCGCCGGCATACAGTCACTCGCAGGAGTACCCCAGAACGACGGACACTACACCCTCTTCGGCATCAGGTATGCACAATACTTCCGCACCGATGTCACCTGGGCACAATCGGTGAGCCTCAACGACCAACTCACTCTCGCCTACCGACTCTACGGTGGCGTCATCATCCCCTACGGCAACTCCCGCAACGAGTCACTCCCCGCCGACCAACTCTTCTATGCAGGCGGTGTGAACAGTATGCGAGGTTGGAGCGTGCGCACTCTCGGCCCCGGCTCCTCGCCCAAGGTCAATGGCGGCTACCCGAGTCAGTTCGGCAACCTCCGACTCGAAGCCAACGCCGAGTTGAGATTCCCCATCGGCGGAGTCTTCAGCGGCGCAGCATTCCTCGATGCGGGCAATGTGTGGTACACCTCCAACATCAAAGGCATACCCGCAGGTGCCGCCTTCGACACCTCAAACCCCCTTTCGCAGGTGGCGCTCAACACAGGTGTTGGTCTGCGTTGCAACCTCAATGTCCTCGTTTTGCGTCTTGACTGGGGCGTGCAGCTCTACAACCCCGGCGAGGCGGTGGGCAACAGGTGGGTAATTGCCAAGCCCCGCTTCCGTAACACCGCACTCCACTTCGGTATCGGCTACCCATTCTAAAAAAACCGCCTTTAGGTTACCAATAGACATAAAAAAAAGAGCCCGACAGGCTCTTTTTTCATTTTATGACTTCATACCGCTACTTCACGCTATCGACAATGGCCCTAACCCTATCGGGGCCGTCGCCATTGCAATCGTAGGTTACCGTGTGGATGCCAAACCTCGATGCCGCCTCCGTATTGGCCACCTTATCGTCGGCAAAGACCGTCTCCTCGGGCACAAGTCCATAGCGCGAGAGGATAGTATCATAGATCTTCGCATCGGGCTTATTGACCCTCTCCTGATAGGATACCACAGCACCATCGAAGAGCTCAAAGACGGGGAACTTCAAGAGCTCGGCATAGAACTCCTTGGACATATTCGAGAGCACATAGCACTTAATGCCCCTCTCCTTAAGCTCCCTGATGAGCACCTCGGTCTCGGGGATGGGCTGCAGTGCCTCCAGGAGTCGCTGCACCTGATGGTTGGCGTCCTCAAGGGTGAGGTTGTAATCCTCGGCCAACATCTTTGTCACCTCCTCGCGGGTATAGGTGCCCCTATCGAACTCACTCCAATACTCGGGAAACTCCGCATCGGCCGAGATGAAGGCAAAAGTCTGGCCCAGCACCTCGCCAAGCCTCTGAAAATCACGCCCCAGCACAACGCCGCCGAGGTCGAAAATCGCATTTTTAATCATATTTCGGGTTTTCGTTTAGTCAATCTCAATTCTTCGCTTGGTGGGGCTGACAACCTCAATCCTCACCGTCATAACATCGTCGGGCAGCAGCTCCTCAATCTTCTCCGACCACTCCACAAGGCACAGACCATCCGAGTAGAAATACTCCTCATAGCCCATATCGAAGGCCTCTTCGGGGCGCTCAATGCGATAGAAATCAAAATGATAGATGGGCCTACCCTCCGCCGCATCGTAGCGATTCACGATGGCGAAAGTGGGGCTCGTAACCACATCCTCGCTACCCAGACGGGCGCAAATCTCCTTGATGAGCGTCGTCTTACCCGCACCCATCGCGCCAAAAAAGGCTATCACATTTCGGCCATCCAGCGCCTCGAGAATCTCCTCCGCTGCGTCGGCCACATCGCCCAAGCCATTTACATTTACCTCTCTCATACCTTTTTCTTTTCCTTTTACAGCTTTCTTGCGCCTTTTTAATAAAAAGGCGCCCCAAAAATTTTTAGGAGATACTTCGTATCTCTGTAACCGTATGTTGTAATTTTACCTACTGCCTTACCTCAAAATTGTCAACTTTCAACTCTCAACTCTCAACTCTCCCTACGCTTTGGGGCGCAGTACAATGTAGGGCACCAACATCTCATCCATCGACACGCCGCCGTGCTGGAAGGTGCCACGATAGTAGCGTATGAACTGGTTTGCATTGTTCGGATAGGCAAAAAAGTCCTTTCCGAGTGCAAAGATATAACTACTTGTGAGATTTCCTTGCGGAAGTTGCGCCTCCTCGGGTTTTATTATCTCAAAAACCTCCTTGGGGTTATAGTTCAGGTTGCGGCCCGTCTTGTAGCGGATGTTGGGCGAGGTCTCCCTGTCGCCCTGCACCTTCACGGGGTTCTCCACTCGCGTAGTGCCGTGGTCGGAGGTCACTATCACCGTGTGACCCGCCTCGGCCAACAGGCGCAAGAGGTCAAAGAGCTCCGAGTGCTCAAACCACGAACGCGTAAGGGAACGGAAGGCCGCCTCATCCTCCGAGAGTTCACGGATAATCTCCGTCTCGGTGCGCGCGTGGGAGAGAATATCGAGGAAGTTATAGACGATAACCGACAAATCCATATCCTTAATCCTCTGGAAGTTATCCACAAGCCTACGCCCAGCTTCGGGCTTTATGAGCTTATCAAACGACACCTTCCACTGCTTGCCGGCCCTGGAGAGTTGACGGCGCAAAAACTCCTCCTCATACTTATTCTTGGCCCCATCCTCGTTGTCGTTGAGCCACCTCTCGGGCATAAGTTTATCGATAGCCAGGGGCATCAATCCCGCAAAAAGCGCATTGCGGGCATACTGTGTTGCGGTCGGCAGAATGCTGCAATAGAACCCCTCCTCGAAGATGTCGAACATTGGCCACAGCAGGGGCCAGATGGTGCGCCACTGGTCGTAGCGGAAGTTATCTATAACCAGCAGAGTAACCTTGCCACCTGCGGCCTCCACATCGGGGATAATCCTATTGCGAAAGAGGGTGTGGGACATCGTCGGGCGCTCCTCATCGCGTGCATTAACCCAATCAAGATAGTGGCGGCGGATGAACTTACCGAACTCCGTTTCGGCCTCGTTCTTCTGATAGGAGAGAATATCCCTCACACTCCTGTCCGACGACTCGGTGAGCTCCATATCCCACCCCACCAACTTGCGGTAGATGGCACACCAATCGGCAAACGAGCGTGCCTCGCCCAGCGAAGAGGATATCCTACCGAACTCGGCCCGATAGTCGGCCGTCGTCTGCTCCGTGATGAGTTTTTCGCGGTGCACGTGCTTCTTGATAGAGAGGTGCACCTGATTGGGGTTGATGGGCTTGATGAGGTAGTCGGCAATCTTGGAGCCGATGGCCTTATCCATAATATTCTCCTCCTCGCTCTTGGTGACCATAATCACAGGAGTCGAAGGCCTCACCTCCTTGATTTGGGGGAGGGTTTCAAGGCCCGTCATACCGGGCATCATCTCGTCCAGAATTATCAAATCATAGGGGGTGGTGCGGGCCATATCGACCGCATCGTAGCCATTGTTGCAGGTATCCACCTCGTAGCCCTTGCCACGCAGAAAGAGGATGTGGGGCTTGAGGAGTCCCACCTCGTCATCCACCCATAGTATGCTCACTTCGTTGTTCATAATCTTACCGAAAATCTAATCAAAAATTGACCTCTATACTACAACTATAATGCAGAAAGAGGTCAATTTATTGTGTGGCACCCAAGAGCCAATCCACTCAAGGCTACTGTTTTGTCTTTTGTTCGTTGCGCTCGATGCGGCGTGTGCGCTCCGTACGGCGACGGCGCAGAGCAACCTTCACGCTCGATGCGGCCCTACCCGTAACAACATTATCGATGGCTATCATCGTGTTGTCGAAGAGTTTGCGGAAGGGTTTGGCACCCCTCTCAAGTCCTCGGGTGTGGCGCTCGGTCTTGTGGGGATACATATCGGGGATGGTAATCATAATACCCGTCTCCTCAACATCGCCAAAGTCGGGATTGATGACGGTCGAGAATACCATCATCGAGGGCGACACGCTCATATAGGAGCTAATCATCGGGGGAACAAACTCACCCCTCTCCTTGAGCTCCCTCTGGAGAATCTTATGGTCCTCGGCGTAGTCCTCACCCGTGAAAAGACGCTCCATCGACTCGATGTTGATGTTCATCTCCATAGGGTGGATGGGCTCCAGCAATCCCTCCTTGGAGGGGAAATGCTTGTGGAGGAAGTACATAAGCATATTGCGGGCATCCACATTGTAGTGGCCATACATTGTCACCTTGCCGAAGAAGTACTTTTTGTCGGGGTGGTTCACAATGATTGCACCCAGACCATCCCAAATGTTGTCCATCACATAGAGGCTCTTGGCATTGGCCCTTGTGCTCTGGTAGTTGGGGTGAACATAGCTCCTGCCCAACTCAATAGCGTAGGGAAGGTAGTCGCGACGGAACTCGTCCGAGAAACGGAAATAGTGCTCGGTGGAGAGGTGTTTCTGCTCGGGGCTGTTGCAGATTATGAAGCGGTAGCCGCCCACGATCTCCTTTGCCACAGGGTCCCAGACCACCAGCTGCTGGTAGCCATCGGGAGCCAAATCCTCCTCGTCGATATCCACCGACTCGCCCGTACCGCCTCCCGCAGCACGGAACGCCCACTCGCGAAGTCGGCCAATCTCCTTCATCACATTGGGGCACTCTGCAGCCGTAACCACATAGATTTCGTTGCCGGCGCGATTTGTTTCGCGCAGGAATCTCGACTCATTGAGCTCCTCCATAAGAAGGGCTCTCGATACGGGTTTTATAATGGGTTTCATATATCTCTCTCTTCTTTAATTGTTCTTGTGTGTGGTAAATTATAGGAAGGGGATGGCTATTTTTTGGGGGCCATCTGATAGACCTTCTCTCTTACAAACTCACAACGCTCCCTGGGGCTCTCCATACCCTCAAGCACCTCAAGCGAGATAGGCTCGCCAACGCGGATGACGATATGCTTACCCTTCTGCTTGAACATCTCGTCCACGAGGTAGAGCATTTCAATATTCATCTTGATACCCAGGCGTTTGCGCCAGATTGCGATATTGTAGAAGCGCTTGGAGAGTTTGCCCTCCACATAGACGGGCACCACATCTCTTCTGTGCTGCAAGGCCTTTTTCACGAAGTTGGTATGCCACTCAAGGTCGATAATCTCGCCCTTGATTTTGCGCGAGCAGAGTCCCGCAGGGAATGTTTGGATGGGCACATCGCCTGCGAAGGTATCCTCAAAGATGCGCGCCGCCTCCCTCGACTGCTTGCCGTGTTTATTGACGGGCAGGAAGATGGGTGCCAAAGGCTCCACGAACATCAAGATATCATTGCTGATGCTCCTTGCATCGCCCAGATGTTTTTCAATCTCCTGCGCCAGGATAACGCCATCCATACCACCAAAGGGGTGGTTCGAGGCAAAAATATAGCGCCCCTCTTTGGGCACACGCTCCATACCCTCAACTCTCCAGGTTACACCCATATCGCTCAATGCGGCACGAATAAACTCAAAGGGAGGTCGCTCACCGTGCTTGGCAAGAATCTCATTTATCTCCTGCTGG
Source organism: Tidjanibacter sp. (assembly GCA_045633765.1). GTDB lineage: Bacteria > Bacteroidota > Bacteroidia > Bacteroidales > Rikenellaceae > Tidjanibacter. The sequence goes on from JAZQZA010000033.1 coordinate 13,033, forward strand.
TGGACAATCTTGATAAGATAGCGAATCAAAAAGCGCGGAAGCTTTTTTGCAAGTTTGGGGGCCTTTGTGGCCAATACTTTCTCTATGTCTATCTGCATAATAGTGTTATTTTGTCGGCAGGGTGACACGCCATTAGCCTCTCACCATCACCCCTAAACCCAACCTTCAACTATACAAAAGTAGTATTTTTTTCCAAAAATCTCTCCCTCGACGGACAAAATCGCCTCTCGGGGGGCAAACCACCAACTCTCGGGGGGCTAAATATCCTCACCGAAGCGTTTGCGCAAAATGCCCTCGTCGTCCTTAATACTCTCCCTCATCCAGCCATAGAGCAGTTTGCTCTGCTGCTCGGGCGAGAGCCTCCACTCCACATCGCTGCGGTGAATCTTCTCCACAAGTCCCTGAATGAGAATCGCCGCCGAGGCCGACACATTGAGGCTCTCGACAAAGCCATACATCGGTATCTTCACAAACTCGTCGGCTACGGCCATAATCTCGGGCGAGATACCCTGTTTTTCGGTGCCGAAGACAAGGCAGAACTTGCCCTTCGTGACATCAAAACTATCGGGCGTCGTATCGTCCGTGTGGGGTGTTGCGGCCACAATGCGGTAGCCCTCCCCTTTAAGGTGCTCCACAGCCTCCTCTGTGGAGGTGTAGCGCCTGATATCCACCCACTTATCCGTACCCCTTACAATGTGGGTATTGGCCTGAAAACCACACAGAAACTCAATGGCGTGCAACTCCTGCACACCGAAAGCCTCACAGTGGCGCACAAGGGCACTCGCATTCTGGGGGTGGAAGGTGTTTTCGGCACAAACGGTCATATATTTTGTGCGGTCGCCGACCACACGACGCATTGTTGCATACCTCTCGGGAAGCATAAACTCCGCAAGGTACTCGATGCGCTCATCGTACCAACTCTTCTCTCTATCTGTATTTGCCATCGTCGTCGAGCATTTTGAGGTAACTTTCATAGCGACTCTCGGATATCTCTCCATCGACCACAGCCGAGAGAACGGCACATTGGGGCTCGTGGGTGTGGGTGCAGTTGTAGAACTTGCAGCCGGCACTCACCCTCATAATCTCCGGGAAGTAGTGGTACAATTCCTCGGGCCTGATGTCCAGCAGACCGAAGCCCCTGATACCCGGAGTATCAATCAGTCGGCCACCAAACGAAAGGGGATAGACGTGGGAGAAGGTGGTGGTGTGTTTACCCTGAAGGTGGGCCTCCGAGATGGCGCCCGTCTTGGCCGCCGCCGAGGGCTCAATCATATTTACAAGGGTGGATTTACCCACACCCGAATTACCCGTCAGAAGGGTTGTTTTTCCTCTCAGGAGCTCCACAACCTCATCCATACCCTCGCCCGTCAGTGCCGAGCACTCAATAACTCGGTAGCCCGCCAAGCGATATATCTCGTGGAATCTCTGGAGCAACTCGGGATGGGAGCGTGCGGTGTCTATCTTATTGAGGATGATGAGGGCAGGCACCTTGTAGGCCTCGCAAGTCACCAAAAACCTATCCACAAACTCCAGCGCCGTAACGGGGGCCGCAATGGTTGCCACCACCGCCGCGCAGTCGATATTGGCAGCAATGATGTGGCTCTCCTTCGAGAGATTCGAGGCGCGACGAATGATGTAGTTACTACGAGGCTCAATGGCCACAATGGCCCCCTCGCCCGCCTCGGAAAACTCCACGCGTACCCTGTCGCCCACCACCACGGGTGAGGTGGAGCGAAAACCCTTCAGACGCAGTCTGCCTCGGGTGCGACAATCGTGAATCTGGCCCTCAATCTCGACCTTATACCAACTGCCCGTGCTCTCAATAACAATACCCTCTCTCTCCATACTCATCCCTATATCTGCTGCTGTTGCAGTTCCTCAACCATCTCCTCGGCCTCGGGGTTAATCTCGTCCATACTCTCCATAACACCCTCCTTGGCCTGCTCCAGGTAGGGGAAGACCACATCGGCAACGGCATCCACCCAAGGGGCCACTTTGGATGCTTCAAGCACCTCGGGCTCAACTATTTGGAGGGCATTGTTACACTTGGCAAAAAATCCGAATGCCAACGAAAGAATCATTGACGAAAGAGCCAGCGACACAACCGCACCACAGAGGCGATTGATAATGCCCAAGCCTATGGTGCTCAATATTTTGCTCAGCAGGTGGGTTAGCAGCCACATAGCCGCAATGGCCGCCACAAAGACCAGAATGTAGGCCACCAGAGGGCTCATCTCCACGCCAATCCAGGTGCTCACACTTGAACCCACGCGGAAGGCGAGCCACACACCCACAACAACACCCACAACTCCTCCGAGCTGCAAGATGACACCCTTGCGAAAACCGTTGATGGCACCCACCACCAGGACCAAACCCATAATAAGGTCAATAATGCTTATGTCCATAATTCAAAATGCAAAATTCAAAATGCAAAATTAATGCACCCCCTCACCCTCACGGGTATCGTTTTTAATACCCCCCTGGTGAGCTACTCGGCACACCAATAATGATATTGTGAGCCGTAAAATTTTCTCAAATGTAGTAATTTTTTTATCTTTGTGCAAATATGGGCCGCTTTGGATTGCGGCGCACACCGACACAGATAGCCAACAACAGATGAAACAGAGAGTTTTACAACACATAATAGCACTTGCGGCGACATTGCTCCTCGGAGCTCCGCTGGCCGCACGCGAGACCTTCTCGCTGAATCGCGACTGGAAGTTTTTCACCTACTCGGAGAACAACTCCACCATCGTCAATCTCCCCCACCAATGGAACTCCGACGCGCTGGGTGGCAAGATAGACTACTACCGTGGAACGGGCAACTATCTGCGCTATGTGGATTTCAAGCCCGAGTGGCAGGATAAGCAGATTTTTCTGCGCTTCGGAGGTGCCAATCTGGTGACGGATGTGCTCATCAACGGTCGCCACGTAGGTCGCCACGAGGGCGGTAGCAGCGCCTTCCTTTTTGAGATCTCCGACTATCTCAACTTCAACGGCAGGGACCTTCTGTGGGTTATTGTCAGCAACGCCAACCAGACAACCGTTATGCCCTCGGCCGGCAACGAAATATCCTACGGCGGCCTCTTCCGCGAGGTCTCCATCATCATTGAGGACGACACCCACATCGCTCTGGACAACTTCGCCTCCGATGGCATCTACATCCACACCCGCAAGGTCACAAATGAGCTTGTGGAGGGCGAGGTGGAGGTGAGGGTAACCTCCAATGTGGCGCAGTCGGCCTCTCTCTCACTTAAAATCAAATCCGCCGACGGCAAAGACCAAACCCTCTCGCAGAGAATACGCACCAAGAGCGGCACCGTCAGCGCCTTCATACCTTTCCAGATTAAGAATCCTCTGCTCTGGAACGGACTCGCAGAGCCCAACCTCTACGACTTCGAGGTGCAACTCAACGATGGCAGCCCCATAGCCGTACAGACGGGCTTCCGCTACTACGAAATCAGCAAAGAGGGCTTTGTGCTCAATGGTCAGAACTACCCAATCCGAGGCGTGGTAATGCACCGCGACAGGGCACTCACAGGCCTTGCCATCTCCGAGCGTGAAGTGCTTGATGATGTGAGATTTGCGGTTGAGATGGGCGCCAATGCCATACGCATTGTTGGAGGTTGTCACCACCCCGCCTTCTACCGCATCTGTGACAACATCGGCCTTTTGGTCATCAACGATCTTCCACTGATGGGCGCTACCACCCTCAACGGCAAGGGTTTTTTTAATACGGAGGCCTTTCGCGAAAATGGCAAGCAGCAGCTTCAGGAGATGATTTTCCAGAACTACAACCACCCCTCGGTTGTGGTGTGGAACCTCTTCTCCGAGTTGGAGGTCAAGGGCGAGAGCCCTGTGGAGTATCTGCGCGAGCTCCACTCGCTCTGCAAGCGTCTGGACCCCAACCGTTTCACCTCCGGATGGAGCAATCAGGATGGCGACATCAACTTCATAACCGACCTTGTGGTGTGGAGCCACAATCTGGGTTGGCTGGAGGGTACCCCTTCGGATATTAAGGTGTGGCAGGAGCAGCTCGCCACCGTACCCGAGTGGGCGTCGCTCCACTCGGCTGTGAGCTACAAGTGTGGCGGCAACATCTTCCACCAGAGCGACAACCTCCAGAAACCTCTGGTAACCAGCAGTTGGCACCCCGAAAGGTGGCAGACGCTCTTCCACGAAACCTACCTTGACGCTCTCTCGGAGGACCAACACTTCTGGGGACTCTTTGTGGATGGTCTGTTCGACTACGCCTCGATTGACGCTCACCGTTCGGCCGGTGGCGTGAGCGATATGGGCATCGTAAGCTTCAACCGTCAGGTGCGCAAAGACGCCTTCTACCTCTATAAGGCCAACTGGAACAACGAGGAGGAGTTCATCTACATTGCCGAGCGTCGCTGGGCCTCACGCATAAATAAGAATCAGACTATCAAGGTATATACCAATATGCCCGAGATCGATCTCATCGTCAATGGCGAGTTTATCGGCACCAAGGAGGCAGTGGATGGCATTGTCATCTGGGAGGGTGTGGAGCTCCAGAGGGGCCCCAACTCCATAGAGGCCAACTCCCGAGGAATCACCGACCGAATAACAGTCGAAATCCTCAACCGCTATTCGGACGAGTTGTAGGAACACAAAGCGCGAGCCCCCGAAAGGACTCGCGCTTATTATTTCGCATCCCCAACTCCGACCTCGGAGCGGGCTGGAATTACAACTTTCCCTCGTTGAAAATATAGTCAATAATCGAGCAGTTCGACTCAAAGGGCACCCTCTCCGAGAAGACCTGCCAATAGGGCTCCTCACCCTCTCGTGGGCCGAGGAAATTGTGGCCACGAAGGTCGATATCTTCCGCCGAGGCAACGATATACTCCTCCGAAAAGCGCAACTCCTGCTTAATTCCCCCAATCTTACGCACCGCCTCCACAAGGTCGCGATTCATATCATAGAGGAACTCATAGCGGCGCTCAAAAAGTGGCTCCAACAGGTGGGCGTAGTAGTCGTAGTAGGGCGACGACTTATAGGCCGAACGGATGGCTACGGCGTGCTGATGTTTCCAGCGTTTGGAGTAGTCGAGCCTCATATCCTTAACAGCCCTTTTGTGGATACTCGAAGCCTTCACTACATTGGCGCTCAAGGTCATACGGCCCGACGCCGTGGCAATCTCACAACGACTGCGGGCGCTCTGCTTAACGAAATGTTCGCCAACATCAATGACGGCCTCCTCCGAGAGCGCTGCCCGCCACCACTCCAACGAACCGAGATATGCAAGAGGTAGAATTCTCATAGACCCCCATTTTACTTTTGAGGCTCCACCCAACGACCATCCGCCTTGATGAGTTCCACAAGCCTATCGATAGCCTCCGACTGGGGTACATTGCGCTCCACGAGGGTCTTGCCACGATAGAGGGAGATATGGTTGGGCAGTCCACCCACATAACCATAGTCGGCATCGGCCATCTCGCCGGGACCATTGACAATACATCCCATAACGCCGATTTTGAGCCCCACAAGGTGGTTTGTACGCTCCTTGATGGCGGCCAGAGTGCTCTCAATATCGTAGAGCGTGCGGCCACACGAGGGGCAGGCGATATACTCGGTGCGAGAGATACGCACACGGGCTGCCTGAAGAATTATGAGTGCTATCTCGTCAATCTCCTCCTGCGAGAAGTTGGGGTTCTCGATGCGGATACCGTCGGCCATTGAGTCGATGAACATCACGCCAAAGTCGGCCGCAGCCTCAATGGCAAAGAGTTCCTTGTCGGTGGTCGTGTAGCGACGGTAGAGCACCACGGGACGCTGGGGTGTGTGGCCAACGAGTTTGCTCCTCCACTCCTGCACGGGGTAGCTGCTTGTAGCCTCAACAACCTCATAGTCATCCGAACGGCTCACCTCGCTCCACAAAACGGGAGTGGTGCCAAAGGGGCGTGGCGAGTACTCATAGGCAGAAAATAGCGCCTCGTCCACCTCCGGGAAATGCTCCTCGGGGCGTCCCTCAAAGTTGGCCACCAACATCCTTGCGGCAGGAATCTCATTCTCGGGAGCCTCCGTGAGCGACACCCTCACCGTATCACCAATGCCGTCGGCCAAGAGGGCACCAATTCCCACCGCCGACTTGATGCGTCCCTCCAGAAGGTTGCCCGCCTCGGTGACGCCGAGGTGGATGGGATACTCCATCTGCACCTCACGCATAGCCTTTGCCAGCAGACGGTAGGCATAGACCATAACCCTCACATTGCTCGACTTGAGCGACACAACAACATTGTGGAAACCAAGCTCCCTGCAACGCTCCAAAAACTCCATTGCCGAGGCCACCATACCCTCGGGAGTGTCGCCCCAGAGGTCGAAAACCTTCTTGGCAAGAGAGCCGTGATTGACACCAATACGCAGCGCCACACCTCGTGTGCGGCAGAGCTCCACGAGCTCCTCGAAGCGTCCTCCACGGTCGTTGTAGTTGCCGGGGTTGATGCGCACCTTATCGGCCGTAGTTGCCGCCACCGCAGCCACCGCGGGCACAAAGTGTACATCTGCCACCAGAGCCACCTCGGGGTGTTTTGCCCTGACTGCCTCGCCTATGGGGCCGAGGTTGGCCGCCTCGCGCTCATCGCGAGTGGTGAGCCTCACAATGCCGCCCCCGCGCTTGGCAACAGACTCAATCTGTGCCACGCAGGCCTCGGTATCCATTGTGGGGGTGTTGGTCATTGTCTGCACAACAACAGGCGCGCCACCTCCAATAATGTGGTTGCCCACGCGCACCTGAAGGGTTGCACGACGGGTGAAATTGGTGAGAGAATTGCAGTACTTATTCATTTTTCCACAAATTTTAGGCAAATATACGGCTAATTTGCGTTATCTTTGCCTTATGCGAGAGGATATGGAGATAAAATTTTTACCCGGCGTGGGCGAAAAGCGTGCCGCACTACTCGCCACGGAGCTCGGAATACGCTCCGTGGGCGACCTGCTGCACCACTATCCCCATCGTTACATCGACCGCACAAAGGTCTATCGTATAGGCCAGCTCTCGGAGGAGAACACCTCGACCTTCGTTCAGCTCCGAGGCCGAGTGGTGGGCAAAGCCTTCCTTGGCGAGGGTCGCAAACAGCGACTCTCGGTGGTCATCTCCGACTCGACGGGCGAATTGGAGCTCGTGTGGTTTCAGCAGACCAAGTGGATTGAGAAGCAGATTGAGATGGGGCGCGAATATCTCATTCTCGGCAAGCCCTCCTTCTTTGGCGGTAAGCCCAACATCGTTCATCCCGAAATCGAAACGGTCGAAAAATTCCTCTCACGAGGCAACCTCGGTATGCAGGGTGTCTATGGCACCACCGAGCGTTTAAGCGCCATAGGCCTCGCATCCAAGGGGTTATACACATTGGTCTGCGCTCTATGGGAGCGAATCAAGGATGATATTACGGAGACTCTGCCCGACTACCTTATCAAGCAACTCGACCTGCTCTCGCGCCGCGAGGCACTCCAGAACATCCACTTCCCCACCTCGCCACAAATGCTCCAGAGGGCCATCTACCGTCTGAAGTTCGAGGAGTTGTTGGGTGTCCAGCTGGGCATTTTGAGCATTAAGGCGGGGCGCACAACTCTCCGTAACGGTTTTATGTTCCCTCGTGTGGGCGAACTCTTCCGCGACTTCTACGACAACCACCTGCCGTTCCGCCTCACCGGCGCACAAAAAAGGGTGGTCAAAGAGATACGCTCCGACTGCACCTCGGGCCATCAGATGAACCGCCTGTTGCAGGGGGATGTGGGTAGTGGCAAAACCCTTGTGGCGCTTATGTCGATGCTTCTGGCGAGCGACAACGGCTTCCAATCATGTATGATGGCGCCCACCGAAATCCTTGCACGCCAACACTTTGCCTCCATCTCCAAGATGCTCTCGGGCACCTCCTGCGAGGGACGAGTGGCTGTGCTCACAGGCTCCACCAAGACCCGCGAAAGGCGTGAGATTCTGGAGCGCACCCTCCGCGGCGAGGTTCTCATCCTCATCGGCACCCACGCACTGATTGAGGACCGTGTGCAGTTCGACAACCTCGGCCTTGTGGTCATCGACGAGCAACACCGCTTCGGCGTGGAGCAGAGGGCTAAACTCTGGACCAAGAACTCCCAACCGCCACATATCCTTGTGATGACCGCTACGCCCATCCCGCGCACCCTTGCAATGACTCTCTACGGTGACCTTGATGTGTCGGTCATTGACGAGATGCCCGCAGGTCGCAAACCTATCAAAACATACCACCTCAAGGAGGCACTACGACTTAAACTCAACGGTTTTCTCAAACGCGAAATAGATAACGGCCGACAGGTTTATGTGGTCTATCCGCTCATCAAAGAGTCGGAGGCGCTGGACTATCAAAACCTCTACGACGGCTTCGACCACATTGTTCAGGCCTTCCCGCTACCCGAATACCGAGTTGGGGTGCTCCACGGCAAAATGCCCCCCGAGGAGAAGAGCGAGTCGATGAGGCTTTTTGCTGAGGGCGTAAATCATATTCTCGTGGCTACCAGCGTGATAGAGGTGGGTGTGGATGTGCCGAATGCAACCGTTATGGTCATCGAGAGCGCCGAGCGATTCGGACTCTCACAGCTCCACCAGCTACGCGGTCGTGTGGGACGAGGTGGCAACCAGAGCTACTGTGTGCTGATGAGCGGCGACAAGCTCTCACGCGATGCCGAGGCACGACTCGAGGCTATGGTTGAGACCACCGACGGTTTCAAGCTCTCCGAGCTAGATCTCAAACTGCGAGGTGCAGGCGATGTGAACGGCACCCGCCAGAGCGGTGAGGCTATAGACCTCCGCATAGCATCCCTCTCCTCCGACGGACAGATTCTCGAACAAGCACGAATGATTGCCTCCACCATCCTCAACGAGGACCCCACCCTCACTCAACCCAAAAACGGCTTGCTATCAGTGCTAAAAGAGCAGTATAAACCCAAGAATACCATTGATTATGGTATGATTTCCTAAAAAATCACTATATTTGCGCCTAATTGTAAAACGCATCTTAAACACAACAAAAATATGGCACACTACGAAGATTACGACAAAGAGTTGGAAAACCGCTATAAAGACTCCGACGAGCGCCCCGCAGATGACGCACAAAAGATTCTCAAGGGCTATCGCATCATCATCATCGTTTTGATTGCGATTCTCGGTCTGCTCACCTTCCAGCACTTCCGTATAACCTCCGACATCAAGGAGAACTACCGCATCGAGCGCGACACCCTCAACAACCAAATCTCCGGCCTTATCGCCGAGATGGACCAGATTACCGCCACCAACGACTCGGTGAATAGCGAATTGAGGGCCAACATCATCGTTGAGCGCGACAAGGCCGACTCTCTGATGGCAAGGCTGCGCAGTGAGCGCAACATCAACCACAACAAACTGCGCCAATATGAGAAGGAGCTCGGCACACTGCGTACCGTTATGCGCCACTATGTGCACCAAATCGACTCGCTCAACACCCTCAACAAGGAGCTTGCAACACAGAACACCCGCTATCGTAAGAAGGTAGCCGAGGAGACCAAGCGTGCCGATATCGCAGAGGAGAGAGCAGCAGAGATGAGCAACCAGATTCGCCTCGGCTCAATTGTTAAGGCTCGTGGTATCACCCTGCTGGCCTTCAATGCAGGTGGCACAAGCGTAAAACGCGCCTCGAGGGCTTCGCAGCTGCGTACCGACCTCATCCTTACCGCCAATGAGCTCACCACCCCCGGTGGCCGCAATATCTATGTTCGCATCACAGGCCCCGATGGTATGGTTCTCTCGGGTGGCCCCGATTGTATGATGGACTTCGAGGGCGACGCCTTGAGCTACTCGGCATCGCGTGAGGTGGATTACCAGAATCAGGACCTCGATGTGAGCATCTACTACCGCGCACCCGCCGAGCTCGAACTCGCCGCAGGTGAGTACCGTGTGGATGTCTATATGGACGGCTACCTCCTCGGCTCCAGCGAGCTTGTTCTCCGCTAATCGCCCATCCGTCATACTCTTACTGTAACCGATGGATCAGAATAAGAAGATAAAAAGTTGGGTACTGTGGGCCATTGTTGTGGGCCTTGTGCTCCTTGACCAGGTGATTAAAATCTCCGTCAAGACCTCTATGACTCTCGGCGAGAGCCACAATGTGCTGGGCGATTGGTTCCGCTGGTGCTTCATTGAGAATGAGGGAGCAGCGTGGGGTATGAGTCTCGGTGGCGACTATGGCAAACTCATCTTGAGCCTCTTCAGGCTTGTGGCCATCGGCGCACTTGTTTGGTTTATTGGCCACCTTCGCAAGAAGGAGAGCCCCCGAGGTGTCATTGTGGGCTTTGCGCTCATCCTGGCCGGCGCCATTGGCAATATGGTAGATAGCGCCTTCTATGGCCTCATCTTCTCGGAATCGACCTTCACGAGCGTCGCACAACTCCTTCCCGAGGGCGGTGGCTATGCCCCCTTCCTCTATGGCAAGGTTGTCGATATGCTCTACTTCCCACTCTTCCACTGGCCCGAATGGATGCCCCTCATTGGCGGCAATCTCTTCTTCTCGCCTGTGTTCAACTTCGCCGATAGTTACATCACCATCGCCGTCTTCTACCTCATAATCTTCCACTGGAAGTTCTTCAAGTAGAGCGAGCATAATAGCCACAAAAAGTGACCTGCAAGGTCTGCAGGGCGCTTTTTATTTGCGTCGGTCTTGGGCTAAACCCTTTCCGCTCCAATGCGACAAATAGGAGCACAGAGCAATATTTAAGATACCCGCTCCAGAGAGTGGCTTCCACGGAGCGAAGTGCAAAAACAAAGGAGTTGCGAAAAACCGTGCTCACAACGATATCGCAACTCCTCTAAACAAGAAGACCTCTGCGTTTGCAGAGGTCTTTCGTTTCTTGTACTCGGTATGGGATTCGAACCCATGATTTCAAGAATGAGAATCTTGCGTCCTGGACCAGCTAGACGAACCGAGCATTGTTCCGTTTTGGTGGTGCAAAGATAGAGCAAAAAATCAAATCTCCAAAACTTTTTAGAAAAAAAATGTAAAAAAATATTTTTTTCGCTAATTCTCTGACACAAATCCTCGCAATATACATTCATATCCTTTATAACCCCACTTTTCTTGACCAAATCAGCTGCTTATATCGAAATAATTTTTTATCTTTGTGAAAACTACTATTAGGGGAGTGTAAATCGTTATTGTAGATTTCTGCACCACTCGTCCCCTGAAAACTTAAATCTACCGAGGTGCGGGTAGAAACAAACTCTCTAATATACTATGTATTGTAGAAATTGTGGCGCACAACTCAACGAAGGTGCAGTCGTATGTTTAAATTGCGGCGTAAGCGCAGGTGCTGGTAATAAATTCTGTCCCCATTGTGGTGCGCAACCAGATCCTCTTGCAGTTATCTGTGTAAAATGTGGCCGCCAGCTCTCGAAACAGGGTCTTCGAAATAGCAGGCCCAATACCCCAGCCGACCGTTCAACCTTTGGCGGTGCCATCAAGAGAGGCTTCCAAAACTATGCCAATTTCACTGGCCGTGCTACTGTGGCAGAGTATTGGTATTGGATTCTTTTCGAGTTTCTGGTAATGCTTGTTGGTTGGATTCCAATCATCGGTTGGTTGGCATTACTCGCACTTATACTCCCCACTTGGGCTGTTACTTTCCGTCGCTTGCATGACACAGGCAGGAGTGGTTGGTATATTCTCTTTAACCTCATTCCTTTGGTAGGTTCCATCCTGCTGATCATCTGGTGCTGTGAATCCAGCCAGCCTAGCGAAAACAAGTATGGTCCCTATCCACACGCAAATTAGTATATTATTAAACTAGACATATATACATCAAGGGCCGACAATTATTGTCGGCCCTTGATGTATATATACGAGTATGGAAGGATTATTCTCACGCCCACGATAGCTAGCACTAAAAGCACCAACCCAGGCGTATGCTGAACGAGAGTGCGATGTTGTCGTTGCGGCATCCAAACCAATCCCACACCTGAAAGCCGTGGTGGTAACCCGTATCCGCAGGGGTGCCAAAAGAGTAGCCTCCACCAACCCAGCCATCCACCAGAAAGCGACCAAAGGTGTACTGGTAGCCAGCCGTCGCCAACAGAGCCCCCATCTGGGCAAGGGTGCGTGGATGCGAAGGTGCCGCCGAATCGTAGGTGTAGCGACAGAAAATAGCCTCGGGGCGGAGATAGAAGCCATCCAGAGGTCGCTCGGCGGAGTAGTCGCCAAGGAAAAACTTGTGGCCATAGCGCACCGTAAAGCCAAGAGGATTGTTGTGGTACTTATCGTAGCCGGCACAAATGAGGCTCGCACAAATCTCGGCACTCTGCTTTATCTCGGGCAGCGCACGCTCATAGGATATTTTGGTACTGCCACTACTCCACGATAGGAATGTAAACTTCAGGGCATTAAGGCGCACCTCCTGTGCACTCGCCGCCGTTGTGCATAAAACCACAAGGGCCACAACAACAAATCTTTTCAGATTGATTACTCTCATAAGAATATCTATTTTAGAAATCGCCACAACTCCCCACACCACAAGGGCGGCAGAAGTTAAACACAAAGGCGAGTTCGCAGTTTGCTTATCGCAAATGAGGAACTCGCCTAATGCTATGCGGCAAAAATATTACCCGCTATCTTTTCGCTACTACTCCTCGTCGGGGAACGAAACCAAAATCCTACCGCAATACTCGCAGATGATAATCTTCTTACCCTGACGAATCTCGCTCTGGCGCTGGGGAGGAATACGGTTGAAGCAACCACCACAAGCGTCCCTCTTAACCGACACAACAGCCAAGCCGTTGCGCACATTCGAGCGGATGCGGTTGTAGGCAACAAGAAGCCTCTCGTCGATAACCTCGCGAGCCTTCTCCTCCTCCTGCCTCAACTCCTCGATATCCTTGGCTGTCTCGGCATCGATACCCTCAAGCTCCTCGCGTTTGGCAGTCAAATCCACGCTCCTCTCGGCCTTCACAGCCTCGGCATCCTCCAAAAGCTGTTTCTTAACCTTCAGTGCAGCGTTATACTCCTTGATATGTTTCTCGCAGAGCTGGTTCTGCAACTCCTGATACTCAATCTCCTTACCGATAGCGTCGAACTCGCGGTTGTTGCGCACATTGTTCTGCTGCTCGGTATATTTCACAATCATTGCCTTGTTCTGCTCAATCTCCTCTTTTGCCTCGCGGAGCAGAGCGTTCAGCTCATCAATCTCACCCTGGATGTTGTCGATACGGGTCTGAAGACCTGCAACCTCATCCTCAAGGTCTGCAACCTCAATAGGAAGCTCGCCCTTCACCTTATTGATCTCGTCGATTTTGGAGTCGATTTTCTGCAGCTCATAGAGGGCTTTGATGCGCTCCTGCATGCTGTAGTCGTTGCTCTCTGCGTTCTTTTTGTTTGTTGTTGCCATAGATTAACCTCTTTATATCTTGCTCTAAATATTTTCCCTAAACCATATAGCACACAGGGTTTTCACATCGTGTGCTCTTGCGAACTGCAAAAGTAGATATTTTTTTTGATAATAGTTCAAATAAAATGTCGATTGCGCAAATTTCTGTCTCAAAATGGCCCGCATCGACCAAAATCATCCTGTCGGCATCGACAAAATTGTGGTACTTGAAGTCCGCAGCTAAGTATACATCCGCACCTGCAGCCTCGGCTTGTGGGATAAGGCTACCGCCCGAGCCGCTACAGATTGCAACTCTCTGGACCCTCTCGCACCTTATGGGGCTATGCCTCAGGGCCTTCACACCCAGCTCCCTCTTAACAAGAGCAAGAAACTCCTCGGAGGGCATCGCCTCTTTCAGCACGCCCACGATACCAATGCCCACACTCTCCTCCTTGGAGGGCTCCAGGATGGCCTCCTCGGCAAGTCCCAACTTTTGTCCCAACAGGTGGCTGATACCCTCCACGGGGGCGCTATCGAGGTTGGTGTGGGCAGCATAGAGCGCCACATCTGCGGCAATAGCCTTGGCGATGGCTCGCTGTTGGCGATTCTCCCACACAAGCCTCTTCAAGGGGCTGAAGATTATGGGATGGTGGGTTACGACCATCTGGGCGCCAATCTCAATGGCCTCCTCCACAACCTCCTCGGTCGCATCGAGGGCCACAAGCACCAAGTTCACCTCCGCCTCGGGGTTGCCCACAGCAAGGCCTGCATTGTCATAGGACTCCTGCCAGCGCAGGGGCACACTCTCCTCAATCAGTCGTGCAACATCCTTTACTTTCATACCTATTTGCTCCTTTATTCTATATCGCGCGCACGCGAGGGGGAACTCTAAAACTCAAACAGAGTGGGCATAACCACCTGTTTTTTGGCCTCCTTGGAGTTCTTCTTGGCCTCCGCCTGTCGTATATCCACGGGGTCGAAAAGATTGCCACCAACAAGAGTACCCAACTTCTTGCCACGAGGCTGCTTGGGCTCCTCGGCCACAGGCTCCGTAGCGGGCATCTCCATCTTGAAGTCCGAGAACTCCTCCTTGGGTGCGGGGGCAGGCTCTGCCACACTCTCCGCCTTCGACTTCACCGGTGCGGGGGCAGGCACAGGGGCCACCTCCTCAACATCGTCATCGAACTCCACAACCTCAACATCGTCGCTCATCTCCTCGCGCAGTGCGGCAAGCATATTGCGTACCGAACGCAGACGCTCGACAATCTCGGCCTCGCGCTTAATGCCATCCTTATTCTGCTTGAGGCGTTTGCGCGCACCATCGAGGGTCATACCCTGCTCCTTAACGAGGTGGTAGATGAGCCTCAGGTTGTCCACATCGGCAGTGGAATAGACACGATGACCTCGGCTATTCTTGGAAATCTTCAAAATGGGGAACTCCTCCTCCCAGAATCGCAGCAACGAGGCGTTCACACCGAACAACTCGCACACCTCGCCCACGGAGTAGTAAATTTTACCTTTGGGATGAATAATCTCTTCCATAAAAAATGCGTATATTTGGCGCAAGTTACAAATTTTTTACAAGAAGGACAACAGCAAATGACTAAAACCAACCTTCAGACAATAAAATTAGTAGGTCGTGTGACCTATGGGAACGCTTTAGGTCAGAGACTCGGCTTCCCCACCGCCAACCTCATTCCTTCCTCGTCGATAGAGGGGATTGCAGAGGGTGTGTGGGCCGGCGTAGCCCTGATTGAGGGCCGAGACTACAGGGCGGTTATCAACATTGGCTACAGTCCCTCGGTTGTGGAGTGCGGCGAGCGACGAGTGGAGGCACACATCATCGACTTCTCCGGCGACCTCTACAACAAGGAGATTCACCTCGCGCTCTACCACCATCTGCGCAGCGAGATTAAGTTCGACTCACGCGAAGAGCTTGTGGAGCAGATTCGCCGCGACAAACAGAAGGCCATTGAGCTTTTGACAAACAATGATATAGAAACAAATAATTAGAAAAAAGTATGGAAAACAATCAGGAAAATATGCACAAGTTTGAAATTGAGGTGCCCGCAGATGTTATGGGCGGCCACTACTCCAATTTCACCGTCGTTGTACACTCAAACTCGGAGTTCATCCTCGACTTTGCAGCTATGCTTCCCGGCAGCCCCAAGGCCAAGGTTAAAAGTCGTATAATTATGACTCCCGAGAATGCCAAGCGCCTTTTGTACATGCTGCAGGAGAACATTGCCCACTACGAAAAGAAGAACGGCACCATCAAAATAAGCAACAACAGGGGCCCCATCATCGGCGGCGGCTTCGCATAGTGCCACGGCGCCCAACAACACCCCATCCCCCGTCACCCACTGCGCTGACGGGGGTTTATTATACCCACCCCTTAAAGCATAAAAAAAATCGGGCCCGCTGACCTTCAGCGAGCCCGATTTTTCTTTAAAACTATAATCTTCTATTAGAAGAATTTAACGCGGTTGTCCTCAACATTCGACAGCTCCGTGAGGTCGTTGTTGATGTTGTTGATGAGGTTGCGGGTAGCCATCGACTCGAAGAGGGGTTTAGCGCTCTCTACGGTGCTGTTCTCAAGAGTCTTGCGACCGGTAACCACATATACATAAGCGCCGCTGTTACCACCGATAGTGCCAAGCACATTCTCCTCGGCAGCCGAAATTGCGCCAACAAGTTTAGCGTCGGGACCAACACCCATAATGGCGGTTGCGTTGCCCTTAACCTCCTCGGCGTCGATAATCTCGGCACCCAGAATCTCGGCAGCCTCCTCGATGGTGGCAGCACCCTTAACCTGCTCTGCTACATAAGCAGCCTTGGCCTCCGAACGAAGACGGGCAGCAATCTGTGCCGAAACCTCATTGATGGGGGTGTACTCCTCGTCCTTAACACCTGCAACAACAGCAACGATGTAGTCGCCATCAATCTCCATAGCCGACGATACCTCGCCCACCTTGTTGTTATAGGCCCAGCGTACCATCTCGCGAGCGTTGTCGAAGCCCCTTACATTGCGGTCGAAGCCACCGATAACGGCGTTGCGTTTTACAAGGTTGAGCTCTGCAACTGCGTTGTTGAAGTCGCTCTTATTGATAGCGGCAATGAACTCGCCAGCCTTATTGGTTGCCTGCTGAATGGTTGCATCGCTTGCAACAACCTCATAAACGATAGTTGCAATCTGTGCTTTGCGAACGGGTTTGGAGGAGTAGGTGAGTTTTGCGATGTGCACACCGTAGTCGCTCTCAATCCTGATAATCTGGCCACGCTGTGCAGCCATCAGTGCATCGCTGAACTCGGGAACCATCATCTCGGGAGCGAAGCGACCAAGGTCACCACCATTCACAGCCGAAGCGGTATCCATCGAATATTTCTCAGCGAGCTCTGCGAAGTTTGCACCCTTCTTAAGTGCGGTCTCGATGCTATCGATGAGTGTCTCCTCACCGTAGGGGAGCAGGATGTGGCTTGCGCCCATCTCATCGGGCATCATACGAACATCCGACACGCGAGCCATAGTGTAGGTGTCACCACTCTTCACGGGACCATAGAGCTGACCCTTCTTGTTGCCAAAAGCGTATGCCTTATACTCTGCAGCGATAGCGCTCTCGGAGTAGTACATCTGGTCCATAGTGCCGTGGGTGTTGGAGGCTGCAAACTGGAATACATTCTCTGCTGCCACAAACTCCTTAGCCAGAGCATCAACCTCGGCCTGAGCCTCGGCGTAGTCGCTCTCGGAGGGATCAACGGGGAATACTACATACTCAACACTGCGGCTCTGGGCGCTACGGCGGAAGAGCTCTTTGTGCTCATTGTAGTACTTCTTAATCTCGCTGCTGGTGGGCTCTGCAACCAACGAGTCGGCGATCATAAAGTAGGGCTTGCCCACGATTTTAGCGCTCGAAGTCACATTTGCACCATTGGTCTCATTCTGCAAATCG
>JAZQZA010000034.1:0-14691 GCA_045633765.1 Tidjanibacter sp.
TGATGGTGCCACTCTGTGGTTTTGCCAGCGCTGCAATTGTGCGCAGCAGCGTACTCTTACCCGTACCGTTGCGCCCGATGAGTGCCGTCAGCTCGCCCCAACCGAAGCCCACATTGGCGTCGGCCATCAGCACACGACTACCATAGCCGAGCGTAACATCGTGTAGTTCAATCGTATATATGCGCTGCATCTCTGCCATTACATCATCATTTTACGGTTACGCATAATCACCACAACAACTATCGGTATGCCCACAAGCGCCGACACGGTATTTATAGGCAGGGTAACATCACTCGCGGGTACCGACGAGGCAATGTCACACAGTAGCATAATGGTTGTGCCACACAGCATTGTGGCGGGCACCAACACACGATGGTCGGCCTCCCTGAAGAGCATCCTTGCAACGTGCGGCACAGCCAAACCAACAAAGCCGATGGGACCACAATAGGCAGTCACCGTACCGGCCAGAAGGACCGTAGTGAGGGTAACCATCAGTCGCGTCAGCTTTATATTAAGACCCATCGTGCGTGCATAATTCTCACCCAGCAACAAGATATTCAGCGGCTTAATCAGAAGCACCGACATCACAAGGCCCACAATCACAACGGGGACCACAATGCCCAACTGCGCAAGGGTTACACCTCCCAGCGAGCCCATCGTCCAAACCACATAGCTCTTCAGCGTGCCCTCTGGCGAGAGGTACTGCATAATCTCTACCAAAGCCGATGCCGCACTGCCGAACATCATACCCAAAATGAGTACCGTCATAATATTCTTAATGCGGGCCGTAACCCCCATAACGACCACCATAATCAGTGCGGAGCCAATCCAAGCGGCCCCCGCCACCCCCACATTTTGCACCAGAGGATTGGTGGTCGAGATGCCCAACAGCGGCAATCCCAAGAGCATAATGGCCACACCAAGGCTTGCACCCGAGCTAACACCCAACACATAGGGACCTGCCAGAGGATTCCTGAAGAGGGTTTGCATCTGAAGGCCCACCGTCGAAAGAGCAGCACCCGCCAACAGAGCCATAACCGCCTTGGGCAGCCTAAAGTTCCTTACAATCACTGCCGAAGAGGAGGCCTCCGAGGAGCCTCCACTCCACAGACCCTCCCACACATCCTTCAGTGATAGGTGCACGCTACCAACCACCAGGTCCAACACAAACAGCAGGATGGTGGCAACGGCCAGCAGCACAAAAAGTATGGTCGTGCGAGAGCGAGTCATCGTTATCTCTTATGGTTAATTTACTTCACTTGTTCGTAGTAGTAGAGAGTGTGTCCACACGCCTCCTCGGGGTGCAGAATGGCAATCATATCGGCCAACACTCTATCGGCCCACAGCGCACCACTCTCCCAGAAGTCGCTGCCGCCTGCAGGGGTGCTCTTGGCGGTGCAATTATAGACATTGCCCTGCTTTACAACCCTCGTGGTGACAAACTTGGGGTTTTCAGCCACCAGCGTCTGCATATCACGCGCCGCGTTGGTGTGGAGCCAAAAGTCGGCCTCGGAGAGATAGACAAAGGCGCTCTCTCCGCTAATGGGGCGCGAAAGAGCCCCCTCGGAGCCCTTGCACACATACTCGCCCGCAGCATCCTCAATGAGCCTTACAACATAACTATCGTCTGCCGGCACAAACCAGGTATCCTTATAGGGGGAGTTGAGCATAACCTTGGGGCGTCCCTTGTAGCTAATGGCCGCCATACGCAGGCTCTCATATCGCTCGGCAATCTCGCCAAATAACTCCTCGGCCTCCTCTCTTTGGTCGAAAATCTCACCCAAAGCCACAACCCACTCACTCTTGCCCAGCGGCGAGGTCTCGGTGTGGTCGGAGAGGTAAACATAGGGAATATTGAGCTCATCGAGCTTCATCGACATCGAGCTGTTCTCGCCCGTGGTGCCATAGATGAAAATTACATCGGGGCGCAGAGCAACAAGTTTTTCGTAGTTGACATTGGAGTCGTAGCCCACCTCAACAACCTCACCACTTTGGATTCCCTCCTTAATGTGGCCGTTGGAGATATACTCCGCACCGCTAACGCCCACCACGCTCTCCACAAAACCGAGAGCATCCACAAAAGCAATATGGCTTGAGGACATACACACAACCCTTCGGGGCGAGGAGCGAAGCACCATACCACCAAACCCTTCGGGGGCCGACTCACCATTGCGCGAGATGAAAACCTCCTTCACCACCCCTTTGGAGCCTGGCCACGGCGAGAGGATTCTCAACACCGAGGAGGCGCCAACGGTGGCCACAATCTCATAGCCACGCGCAGAATGGTTGTGGTAGAGCCTCTCCCCCCACTCCATCTGTCGCGAGGAGGAGCCACACCCCACAAGGCCAAGCGCCACAAGGCAGGCAAGCATATATATCTTCAGCCTCAACATAGAGCACAAAGGTACGAAAGAATTTAGAAATTTCTAAAAGAATGCAAAAAAATAGAGTACCTTTGTTGCCCCGAAATAAGGATACTCAATGGCAAAGACACTCTCCATATCGGACCACTTCGACTCGCGCAGGTTGTTGCGTTTTACACTGCCAACAATTGTGATGATGATAGCCACCTCGATTTATAGCGTGGTGGACGGGGTCTTTGTGTCGAATTTTGTGGGCACCACTGCCTTTGCGGCCCTCAACCTCATCTTTCCCGTCTGTATGGTCATCGGTGCGGTGGGTTTTATGATGGGTGCGGGTGGCAGTGCTCTTGTGGCGAAAATACTTGGCGAGGGTGAGCCCGAAAAGGCCAACCGCACCTTCTCGCTCATCACCTACGCCACCCTCATTGCAGGCATAACTCTCAGCCTCCTTTCACTCCTCTTTTTGCGAGGGATTGCCCTGTGGCTTGGCGCCGAGGGGGAGATTTTGGAGTGTTGTGTGCGCTACGGACGGATTATCATCGCCGCACTCCCTGCCTTTCTGCTTCAGGGAATGTTTCAGCCCTTTATGGTGGCAGCCAACAAGCCCTCTCTGGGACTTAAAATATCGCTCTGCGCGGGAGTTACCAATATGCTCTTCGACTACCTTTTCATTGTGGTCTTCGGCTGGGGTTTGGAGGGTGCTGCCGCAGCTACGGCACTGAGTCAATGTGTGGCAGGCATTGTTCCGTTTGTCTATTTTCGCCGCCCCAATCGTAGCCTTCTGCGACTTGGCAAGACCAAGTGGGACAGTGGGGCACTTTGGCAGACCTGCCTGAATGGCTCCTCGGAGATGGCCGCCAACATCTCCTCCTCGGTGGTGGTTATGCTCTACAACTTCCAACTTCTACGGTATATAGGTGAAAATGGCGTGGCGGCCTATGGTGTCATTGGCTATGTGCTTTTTATCTTCATTGCCGTCTTTTTAGGCTACTCCACAGGCTCTGCCCCCATTGTGAGCTACAACTACGGTGCCCAGCGCCACGACGAACTCCGCGGAGTGGTACGCCGCAGCGTGCGCATTGTGCTTTTGCTCTCGGTGGGGCTCACGCTCCTTGCCGAGGGGCTTGCCGCACCTCTCTCGCGATTCTTCGTGGGCTACGACGAGGAACTCTTTGAGCTCACCCACCGAGCCCTTCGCATATACTCGCTGTCGTTCCTGCTGTGTGGCCTGAACATCTACACCTCGTCGCTCTTTACGGCTCTGAACAACGGAGTAATCTCGGCCATCATCTCCTTCTCGCGCACCTTGATTTTCGAGTGCGGAGCTGTTGTAGCAATCCCTCTTTTGTTCGGCATTGAGGGCATTTGGTGGGCCGTGAGCGTAGCCGAGGGCGCCGCACTACTTATGTGCCTACACTTCCTTGTACGCTTCCGCCACCGCTACCACTATTAGCAGTTAGGCATCGTAGAAATCGCCCCCGCTCCACCTCTCAATCGGGTGGAAATGCTACCTTTGCAGCTCATTTCTAACACCAACCACAAAAACAGACCAAGACTATGAGTAAAAATAGAGAGCTGCTGCGCGTTGTAAAATTTGTGCTCTTTTCGGCCAGCGCAGGCATCATCCAGATTGGCTCCTTCACCGCCCTCACGGAGTTTAGCGAGTGGCCCTACTACGCCTGCTACCTTCCCTCGTTGCTGCTCTCCATCATCTGGAACTTCACCCTCAACCGTAAATTCACCTTCAAATCTACTGCCAACATCCCGAGCGCAATGCTCAAGATTATTGGCTACTACTGCCTCTTCACCCCCACGACCACCATCCTTGGCAACTACCTCGTGGAGAGCCTCGGCTGGAACGACTACCTTGTGACGGCCCTGAATATGCTCCTGAACCTCTCGACCGAGTATCTCTTCCAGCGCTTTGTGGTCTATCGTGGCAAAATTGACACAGCGAAGAGGGATTGAAAGTTGAAAGTTGAAAGTTGAAAATTGAAAGTTGGCAAATTAAAAACTAATAGCCGTATACCGACATAAGTCATTAAGTACTTTAAGGACCTTATCTTAACTGATAACTGTTAACCAAAACACCACGCGGGTTACAAAAATGTAACCCGCGTGGTGTTTGTAGCATAGCGTTGTTATTTATTGGATTTCAGTCTATTGCAATGACGACATAGCATTTGGCAGTTTTCAGCCGTGGTTTTTCCGCCCTCACTCCAAGGTATTATGTGGTCAGCCTCCATCTGCTCTATTTCAAACTTCTCGCCACACATCGGACACACTCCGCCCTGCACCTCATAGGCCTCCAACCTTTGGCTCTCACTAAAGGCCCTTATGGACAGGTGTCGTTCATCTCGAGTGAGTATGTATGGATAGATACCGCTCTTTTTCGTAACATCATCATCGAGCAGCAATCTACGCGCCTCGGCGTCTATCTCTCTGGCATCGAGCGGTGTATCTTTATATATATTGTATAGTCTACCCCAAGGCACAGAGCTGATTATTTTCTTGTGCTTACGCGAGAACTTTGCCTCAGCCCACACAATGACGGATTGGAAATAAATCCACAATGCCGAAGCGTCGCTATTGTGCTGATGTAGCGCCATATACCCCTCCACATTACCGTTACTTATCCAATCAATGGCAGTTTCCAGATAGTCCTGACGGATTGGCGAGCCCGTCATATAATCCTTTCCGAGCAGATATGCAGGACAAGAGTTTTTACTGAAGTAGCGCTTGGCGTCGCTTACCCACGGGCCCGAATAGACAGCATTTCTCAATTCTTGGTCAGTGAGTTTTTCGCCAGCGATGTTTATAGTTTGGAACCACTTGAGTTTCTCACTATCGGTGCCGGTGCAGATGTAGACCATCAGTTTGTAATCCAAGATCTGCTGTTTCTCATCGCTCGTGAGGTTGTGGAAATAGCGAAACATATAGGCAAACTCACCTGCCACATATTGGCAAATGCTAATGGTGCGTTGCTGTCCGTCGATGACCTCATAGGTACCGTCGCCACAATCGGCCCAATACATCACATTCAGCGGAAAGTCGTTCACCACGGTAGTAATCACCGCATCGCGCTGTTTCTCCTTGTAGATAAACTCACGCTGATATGGCGGTCTAATGTTGAGCCTCCCGCCAAACCCTTTCACTCCCTCGTGGCCACTATCTTTGTACCCCTCGGTAAGCTCCCTCACCGTCACCTCTCTCAATTCTATCTTCATAATGTTTATTATTTTTTGCGGATTAAGATTCTTTTATACATACCCTGCCCATTAACAACAGGTGCATCAAATCTTGTATGTTGCTTTTTGAGATACTCAATCATTCCATCACCTCCTCGATCAGTAGTCCATACCAACTCAAACTGCTCTGGATTATATTTGTATAGGAAAGTAATAGGCACACCCATTACTCCGTCGTAGTCGCAGGGAATGTCGGAGGTTTTGTTCACATTGATTGCGTCGTAGTTGTCGTAGTGGGGGTACTCCTCGGGGGTGTAGTGCTTGTAGAGGATGAGTTCTTCGTGTTTCTTTGCAATATCGAGGTTGGTAAACCAAGTGACGCCCGATACCCTAATCATACCCTCTCGGTGATCACCTGCGGTGGCCACATCCTCATATTTGGAGTAGAAATGACCCGCACCACCTTTGAAGCCATAGCCAAGCCACAACTTATTCTCCTTCAGCAAAGGGAAAATCTCCTTGTAGGTGATAGCGTTCTGGTGGCCAACGATAACAAATTTCTTATCGTACTTGATTAATTGAGCCACATATTCACGAAAGAGCGAAAAGGGGGGATTGGTAACAACAATATCTGCCTGTTTGAGTAGTTCGATACACTCCGCGCTACGGAAGTCGCCATCGCCTTGCAGTGGGTGCACTTCAATTTCGTTTGCATCGGGCATACGGTTGCCGTCGCGGTCGCCCTCATAGATTTGATAGACAGCCCTTTCACTCGTATTCATAGAGAACAAATCGACATCCTGACTTTTGTAGCAGGTGGCGATAACTCGCTTTAGCCCAAGGTGTTCGAAGTTTAGGGCAAAGTACTTAAAGAAGTTACTGACGCGAGGGTCGTCGCAGTTGCACAAGACAGTTTTGCCGCGGAAATGCTCCTTGTAGTGGACCAATTCGCGCTCGATATCGGAAAGCTGAGTGTAGAACTCATCCTTCTTGGCGGCTCGTGCTGCCGTCAAAGTTGTGTTTGCCATAGGCTTGTGGTGTTGCGCGCCTGCAATCCATTCCATCCTACGACCAACAAAAAGTGTGGACAAATCTTGTCCACTCTTGAGGCCGTAGGATGCCCAGAAAACAGACAAGAATGCCCACACAACGGGGCATTCGCAACATCTGTTCCTGTTTTCTACTGAAATTTCCTACGTTTCAAGAGTTGGAACAAATAGCAAACGCTAATTAGTATATATGTCAGTAGTTAATTTTCTCTCTTCGCTTTCAAAAATTAAAGGTTTCTTATTGCACTACAAATGTAATAATCTTTTGGCTAATTTTCGCTCTCAATGAGCAGTTGTTTGGAGGTTTTCACTCCAAGGGCCTTGATATCCTCCGCCTTCTTGATGAGGTTGCCACGGCCGGTGGAGAGCTTCGAGAAGGCGTCGTTGTACTTCTCATTGACCTTCTGGAGCGAAGAGCCAACATCCTGCAAATCCTTCACAAAGCCACACAACTTATCGTACAGTTTTCCTGTCTCCTCGGCAATCAGCAGCGCATTCTTGGTCTGCTTATCGCGAGTCCAAAGTTGATACATCAGCTTCAGCACCGAGATAAGGTGCGTGGGGCTGATTATGACAACGTGTTGCTGGTAGGCCTTCTCCCAGAGGTTCGGGTCGGCATTCATAGCAGCCATATAGGCACCCTCATTGGGCACAAACATCATAACAAAGTCGGCGGCATCCTTCACATAGCGCTGATACTGCTTGGTCGTAAGCTCCTTAACGTGCGAGACAACCGAGGACAAGTGGGCCGAAAGGGCCGACTTGCGAGCCTCATCGTCATCGGCATTCACATAGTTCACATAGGCCGTAAGCGACACCTTCGAGTCGATGACGATATTCTTACCCTCGGGCAGGTGGAAGACCACATCGGGGCGCAGTTTGTTGTCCTCCTCGCCCACTATTTTCGTACCATCGGCATTGGTCGTAGCCTGCATCGTGAAATTAACACCCTCCTCCAAGCCCGATTTCTCGAGTATCTGACGAAGAATCATCTCGCCCCAATCACCCTGCACCTTGCTATTGCCACGCAGCGCATCCGTCAGCTCACGCGCCTCGCGCGAGATGGTATTATTCAGCTCGGTGAGCTCCTTGAGGCTGTTGCGAAGCGACTTAACCTCGCTCACCTCTCCCGTATAGCAGTCATCAATCTTCTTCTGAAGGTCCTTCAGATTCTCCTTGAAGGGGGCAAGAATCTCGCCCAGGCGTTGTTCGTTGCTCTCCCTGAAGAGTTTCGATTTCTCATCCATAATAGCCGTGGCCAGCTCCTTGAAATTCTTCTCGCTCTCCTGGCGCATCTGGCTCCTCTGCTCGGCCTCCTGGCGCAATTGCTCCTCAAGGCGGGAGTTTTCGCTATCCATCTGTCGGAGCTCCTGCTGCAACTTATCCACACGGTCCACAAGTGGCTCCAGCGAGTCGCAACGCACCTCAAGGCGCGCCACCTCCGCACTCTTCTCGGCAATCTCCACGCCCTTCTCGGCCACCTCCGCACGCAGGCGTGCGAGCTCCTCCTCTGCCTTCTGGAGCTGACTGCTACGCTCCTTGAGCGTTCTGCGGTCGGGGTGGAGATATATAGCCACTACCACACCAAGGGCAAGGGCCAGCACAACGGCAACAACTATCACAATGCTCTCCATATAGTTCGGTTTTTACTCTTTATTCATATTAAGTTCTCGGGTCTTCTCGAAGTCCAGAGCCTCCGCCAAAATCGAAATGGGATTGAGTACCTCCAGGCCCATAGCCATCTCAATCTGCCACTTGCAGGTCTCGCAGTCGGTAACAACTCTTTCCACACCCGTGGAGCGAATCTTCTCAAAGAGTTTCTCGCCAATGGCCTGCGAAAAGTCGTAGTTCTCCTTCTTATAGCCGTAGAATCCCGCCATACCGCAACACTGCGAAGGGAGCATCACAACCTCAAGGCCGGGAATGAGCCTCAGCAGAGCGGTGGAATAGAGCACCCAGCCGAGGCGCTCCATATGGCACGAGGCGTGGTAGGCCACCCTTGAGTGGTAATCCTTCTTGAAGGCCAGCTTTATCTCTCCCCTCTCCCACAGGCGATAGAGAAAACGAGTGGAAAGGGAGATTTTATCCCTCACATCTGCATTCTCAATCCCCAGGACATACTCATACTCATCTCTCATAACAAAGGCACAACTCGGCGAGGTGGCAATCACTCTGCGTCCCTCGGCAACCGACTTGCGGATGGCCACAATATTTCTGCGTGCATCCTTCTCGGCCTCGTGTAGCAGTCCGCTCGAAATCTTGGCAATGCCGCAGTAGCGCTCGTCGTCCATCAACTTCACACCATAGCCAACAGCATTGAGAATCTCCACAAACTCTTTACCCAGCTCGGGATAGTTGCAATTGACATAACTGCCGTGGAAATAGGTAATATGTTTCGAGAAGCCCTCCTGTTTCGACTCGGCATATTTGCGGAACCAAGTGGAGAACCTCTCGGAGGCATACTTCGGCATTGTGCGCCTCTTATCAATGGCCAGACAGCCATCCATAATGCTCTTTATCACCTTGGACTCCAGAGCCCGATTTATGGCAGGAGCAAAGGTTGCCACAAAGCCCCCCATCGAGTCGGAGCCCGACAGGAGCCTATCGCGCACCGAGTGACCGTGGCGGCTCTCGGCCTTGGCTATGGCAATCATATCGCCAATGCGCACACCCGAGGGACACGACACCTCACAGCGTTTGCAATTGAGGCAGTACTTGATGGCCTCATCGCAAATCTGTGGCTCCTTGAGGCGATACCTCTCCCCATCGGGGCCTGCCTGTTTGGGGCCCGGATAGAGGGGATTCACCTCCAACATTGGGCAGTAGACAGTGCAGATGGTACACTTAATACACTGCTCAAAGTTATTATCGATGATATGTTTATGGCGGTACTTCATAGGCTACATCTCCTCAGCGCTATTTCTACTACTCAAAATCTCCTCGGCGGCCATCAGTGCCGTGGCAACAACCACACCCGCACCACATCCCTCCTTTACGGCATCGGCACCACACAGCACCGAGCCCACAGCATAGAGGTTCTCCACAGCGCGCCCCTGAATGAAGGGGTGGAGTCGGCCGTCACACATGACACCAAAGCGTTGGAATGGCTGCTCCTCCAAGATATGTTTAGCACACCACTCTTCCCTGTTTATCGGAGCCTCCACATCGAGTCCGAAGATGGGCTCCACAATCCTCTCGGGGGTGGCCACCAGACCGCGACCAAAGAAGCTGCCCGTAGCGAGAATGAAATCATCGGCCACAAAGGCAATATCGGAGTGATTGACCGTGCAAAGGCTTCTAATTCGCCCCTCATCGTCCAACTCATAGGAGCAGACTCTGTCGCCCTGAATCAGCTGACCGCCCAACCTCACAAACTCCTCCGAGAGTAGTCGTTGGGCCCTCACTCCAGGCACCGAGGCCGACACTGTGGGTGCAACCCTCACAGGGCGGCCCACAAGCTCCGAGAGTCTGTCGAAGCACTCGCAATCGTTGAGTCCAAAGACTGCGGGCAGCAACACCATATCGGCATCCTCTGCAAGTTCACGAATCCTCTCGGCCAAGTGCTCGAGCACCTCGCCCTTCATCACTCGCGATATATTCACAGCCCTCATCTCCGTAGCGCTCCTGCGGAGTTGCTCGAGTGCGGGCAGCGTCACGCTCTCCACCCTACACTCCACACCCCTGCGGCGCAAACCATCGGCAATGAAGTCGGGATAGAAATCCAAATAGCCCTCAAAGGTGACAATCACCACCCTTTGCCACTCCTCGGCCCTCTCACTGCGGAAGGTTGCATACTCCTCCATAGTGAGCCACGCAGGCTTAAGTCCTCCAATAGGGGTGAGGCGGTAGTGGTTCTCGCCCCACTGACCAACAAGGCGCATACCCGCCCTTTGGAAAATGTCCTTCACTTGGGGCGTATATCTCTCAAGTCGCTCTCGGCCCACAATATTATAGGGGTGCGAAGGGTGGCTCTCGCGAAGTCCTTCGAGCTCCTCCACGGTTCCCGACCACATCTCCAGCGAGCCCGAGCAGAAGTGCAAAGCACTCTTGCCGGCCGAGATGATGGCCACACGGCGTCCCTCGCGAGCCAATCTAATACCGCTCACAAGTCCACCGAAACCTCCGCCTATTATTATGGTGTCGTATCGCATTACTATTCTATTCTCTCTTTTTTCACCTCGTCGCCAAGGCCGCAAATGCCGTCATAGAACCACTGCGTGAACTGCGCCTCCACAAGTGAGTCGCCCCACGCAACGGGCCTCACGCCCTTCCAGCGCTCCTCCACAAAGTCGGCCACAAACTCCTCGGCTCTCTGCGTTGTGCTCTTCCTCTGGGCCAGAATGCCCGCCGCTCTCATTGCGCAGATGTGGCCCTGACAAGTGCCCATACCTATTCGTGTGCGCCTGCGCAGGTCGTCCAGATGGGTGACATCGAGGCTATCAATGGCATACTTAACCTCGGCCACCGACACCCTCTCACACTCACACACAAGGGCCGCATCGGCCGAGCGTGTAAAATCCATCTGCTCCACCATATCGCCGTGGCGACTCTCGGCTCCACGCTCACCGGCACTCATCGTCACAAACTCCCTGCGACCACGCCTACCATCCCCTTTGTGTGGTCTCTTTGAGCCGGGCAAGGGAGTGGTTGCCGTCTGACACAGAGCACTATGGGATAGTTTGCGGCACACAAGGTCGGTAACTCTCTCGGCCATCAGTCGGTAGGTCATAAGCTTACCACCCGTAATGGTCACAAGTCCCTCCAGGCCATCCCTCACGGCGTGGTCGAGGCACACAATGCCACGACTAATCGTTCGGCCCGTCGGGTCGCTATCAGCCGCCACCAGAGGACGCACACCGGAGTAGGCCCTGAGTATGCGCGTGGAGGCCAAGCTCGGGGCGAGTTTTATTCCTCCCTCCAGCAGCAGGTCCACCTCGCGAGCGGTAACCTCATTTTTATCTATATCCTCAAAGGGAATTCTCTCGGAAGTTGTGCCCATCAGCGAAATGGTGTTGCCCGGCACAAGAATATCGGCATCGGAGGGCATACGGCAACGATTGAGCACCATATTATTAACCCTGTGGCCGAAGACCAGCAGCGTACCCTTCGAGGGATACATATCAATCTCAACACCCGCCTTGCGGGCAATCTCAAAGCCCCAAATGCCGGCAGCATTCACAACCACACGGCTCCTAACCTCTCGCCTCTGGCCCGAAGTGGTATCCCTCACCACAAGGCCCACAATGCGATTCTGCTCCCTGAGAAGCTCCTCGACTGTGTGGTAGGTCAAAACCTCGGCTCCGTGGAGTCTTGCGTCGAGCACATTGGCCGAAGTGAGTCGGAATGGGTCAATGGCCGCATCGGGCACCCTCACCGCACCCACAAGCGCAGGATTCACAGCAGGCTCCAACCTCAAAGCCTCCTCGGGAGATACCTCCTCGGCCTCAATGCCCGCACGCCTACAAGCCTCCACAAAAGAGTCCTGATAGCCTAAATCGTCCTCGGGAAGGGTAATGAAAAGTCCATCGGTGGGCTCCACGCAGTGGCGAGCAATATGGCGCAGAATCCTATTCTCCAATACGCATTCGGCAGCCGACTCATTATCCGTCACAGCATATCGTGCGCCGCTATGCAGCAGACCGTGATTGCGTCCAGAGGCACCCGTTGCCAAGTCGCCTCGCTCGACAAGTAACACCTTCAATCCGCGCAAAGCACAGTCGCGTGCAGTTCCTGCACCCGTCACGCCGCCACCAATGATGACCACATCATACTCCTTTATTCCTTGCGCCATAGTTGTTTCTGGGACCTCTTTGTGGGTTTCCACTCGGTGTGTGAGTGGTTACCTATAAATACAATATACAAAGTTAAGAAAAATTTTTGGTTTGGCCTCAATTCCACCACCCAATTATCAACCACCTCCCACACAAACAACAAAAAGGCCCCAAGTGGAAGAATATGGACTTTTATGATATTTTTTCTCCCCGGAAAGAAAATGTGCCAATCTTCCGAAGAAAATTGGCACATAAGCACCCCTAACGGGGATTCATTTTATAAGGGCGAATTACTCCATAGCTGCACCAGCAAAGAAGATTTCCAGAACCCTCAAAGAGAGCTCGTCAAGCCTTGCCTTCTCCTCCTCGGAGAGGTTCTCTTCGTCAATCTCAATAGCCTCCATCTCTGCAGCGAGTTTCTCGAGAGCCGCCATATCCTGCGCCTCGATGGCTTTCTCCATCTTCTCTACAATAGCCTCGGCCTTATCAAGGGGCGACTTCTCGCCACCACACGACACCATTGCCAGCGACATCATTGCCACTGCAAGAATTGCAAACAATTTCTTCATAACAAACAGGTTTTAGTTATTAGTGAGTTAGTTACCAAGACAAATATAACACTTTAATTCAAAAAATGCAATACCGCTTGCAGAACAAATCTCTTTGTTTCCAAGTTTCTATTAAACCTCTCACCTCGTTATCTCATCCTTACGAATACCTCGATGGCCTGATACTCTGCCATTCCGAGTGCATCATAAAGGCGGGCGGTATTCTGCGTTCTATCCTCTGCTCTCTGCCAGAACTCCCTCTTATCGGCACCAGGGAAGGGAACGATATCCTTCTGCGAGAGGTGGCGGTAGATGGCGTGACGCTTGGCAATAATCTCCTCGGGAGAGAGGGGCACTGCCATATCTACCATACCGAGGCCCCACTCCTGCCAAGCGCCCCTATAAAGCCAGATGTGACACTCCTTATTCCACTCCTCGTCCTTGGTGCGCTCCATAGCCTCAAATACGGCCTCGGTGCAAAGACGGTGGGTGCCGTGGGGGTCGGTCAAATCGCCTGCAACATAAACCTGGTGGGGTTTAACCTCGTGCAGCAGGTCGATAATGATGTTGATATCCACATCGGTAAGTTCGCCCTTCTTGATGCCGCCCGTCTCATAGAATGGAAGGTTCAGGAAGTGGGCATTGGTTCTATCGTTCAGACCGAGCGAACGGCACGCAGCCCTCGCCTCGGCACGGCGGATAGCACCCTTAATGTTGAGCAGAGCGCGGGGCTCGGGAGCACCCTTCACTTTGCCGGCGATAATCTCGCGCACCTCTTCGTAGTGGTCGCCGAAGCCGAGCTCCTTGGCCGTATCGACATTCTGCAATACTACATCGTCATAGACTGCCACATTACCCGAAGTCTCATAGGCAACGTGCACATCGTGGCCGTGCTTAACAAGACGGTGGAAAGTACCACCCATTGAGATTACATCATCGTCGGGGTGAGGCGAGAAGATAATCACCCTCTTGGGATAGGGCGTCGAGCTCACAGGACGAGTAGAGTCGTCGGCATTGGGCTTACCGCCGGGCCAACCTGTGATGGTATGCTGCAAATCGTTGAATACATCAATATTAATCTGGTCGTAGGAGCCCTTCACCTCCAACAGTTCACCCAGCGAGTTCTGGATATAGTCATCGTTGGTGAGTTTCAAGATGGGCTTACCAACCCTCTCGCAGAGCCATACAACAGCCTTACGAACAAACTTGGGAGTCCAATCACACGAGCCAACAAGCCAGGGAGTCTGCACTCTGGTCAGGAGCGACGCTGCATTCTCATCCACATAGACCTCAATATTGGGGTGCTCCTGCAGAAGCGATGCGGGCACGCTACCAGTGGCCTCATTCTCCACAATGGCCCTCACAGCCTGCGCCTTATCCTCACCCCAAGCCATCAGCACAATTTGCTTGGCTTTCATCACCGTACTGATACCAAGAGTGATACCCATACGGGGAGTGTTGCCGTCGCCAAAGAAGAGGCTTGTCAGCACCGAGCGGGTATTGTGGGAGAGCTTCACCATACGGGTCTTGCTCCTCGAATTAACATCAATATCATTGAATCCAATCTGGCCCTGCTCGCCCACACCAAGAATCATAAGGTCAATCTCGCTTGCAGCCTTGTCATACTCGGCACAGTAGCGCTCCAGCTGGTCTTTTTCCATCTCGGCATTGATGAGATGAACATTCTCGGGCAGAATATCGATGTGGTTGATCAGCTCCTCGTGGATGCTGTAGTTGCGGCTCTGCTGCTCCTTGGGGGTGATGGGATAGAA
>JAZQZA010000035.1:0-25325 GCA_045633765.1 Tidjanibacter sp.
CCTCAAAGGGCTCCACCGAGGGCTCCAACCCAACCTCTTCGGCGCTCTCTTCCACCTCTTCCCAGATACCGATGCGGATGGAGTTCACATCCCAAGGCATAATGGCCCAGAGGGCTGCACAGGCGGCGATGACAATGCCCAGAATCCACCACAACCACGAGTCGGTGCGGCGTTTGCGCAGACGGGCGGTGGGCAGTGCTTCGTGGGAGTGGTTGAGTGCCTTGTTGAGCACCCCATCCATAACAATCCTTCGGGGCGGAATCTGTCCCACACCATCAATAACAATGGTGCCGTCCTCTTTGCGTGAGGATGCTTGCCAATCTCGGTAGAGGGTGTCGGCCTCCTGCTCGGAGATGCCTCCTTGGTGGGCTATTACCTCGGTGAGAAGGGGTGCTTCGGGGTCGATTGCCTCCTCGAAGACAACCTCACGGGGCTCGCCCGTAAGACGAACGGTGCCCAGGTCCGAAAGTGCCACAACCCCCTCCTTGATAAGGGTGTTATAGATGATTTTATCTACAATGTTACTCATTGATACTCTGTGTGTTGCTTATTTGTTCTTTGCCTTTGGGGGAGCAACCTTCTTTGCTTTGGCTTTGGGCTCCGAGGTGGCTGCCAGGGCTATTTTTTGAGGCTCGCTCTTGAGGCCTTTGATGATGAAGAAGATACCCACAATCACAAAGGGAATACTCAGGAGCTGACCCATATTCAGCACCATATCTTTCTCAAAATCGACCTGAACATTCTTGATGAACTCCAGGCAGAAGCGCGAGAGGAAGATGCCGACAAGGCCCACGCCAAAGAGCAGCGAGGGGTGCTTGCGACCTGCATCACGCTTGTAGTAGAGCCACAAAAGAACCACAAAGACAAGGATGTAGAAGAGTGCCTCGTAAATCTGTGTGGGGTGCATAGCCACCGTTTCGCCATTGCGCTGGAAGATGAAGCCCCAGGGCAGGTCGGTTGGGCAACCGTAAATCTCGGAGTTCATAAGGTTACCGAGCCTTACGCCTGCGCCACCGATGGCTACGGGAATCATAATGCGGTCGGCAGCCCACCAGAAGGATATTTTGTTCATTCGGGCGAAGATGATGAGGCCCAGGAGGAAGCCGATGGCGGCACCGTGGGAGGCCATACCACCCTCGCGGATGTTGAGCATACGCAGAGGGTCTGCCAGATATACTTCGGGCTCATAGAAGAGGCAGTGGCCAAGCCTTGCGCCGAGGATTCCGAGCAGGGTGGCACACCAGAAGAGCGAATCAACGAGCTTCTCGGGCAGCTTCTCGCGGCGCACGAAGTTGGTGAAGAAGTAGATACCGGCAATGAATGCCAGGGCCCAGAATATGCCGTAGTAGCGAATCTCGAGTCCGAAGATGGAGAATGCTACGGGGTCCACATTCCAAACAACAGCTGCAAATGTGTTCATAGTCTATCTGTTTTTTATTATTCTTAATTCCTGTTTATGGGGCGTAAAGATAGCGAAAAACCGCTAATTCTTGCTCAAAGTGAAGGAAAAAGTGCTTCCCTTGCCCAATTCGCTACGCAGATTGATTGTTTCGCCGTGGGCCTCCAGAACGTGCTTCACGATTGCCAAACCCAAACCGGTGCCGCCCTGCTCGCGTGAGCGCCCCTTGTCGGTGCGGTAGAAACGCTCGAATACGCGGGGGATGTCCTCCTTGGCGATACCTCGGCCGTTGTCCCTCACCTCCACCAACACTTTGTCGAAGAGGTCAATAAATTTGATGAAGGTTTCGCCACCCTCGTTGCCATAGCGTATAGAGTTGATAATGAGGTTTATGAGCACCTGTTCGATGTAGTATTGGTCGGCCTTTACCCACACGGGAGGGTAGGGCACTGTGTAGGAGGAACCGACAACAACCGTGATGTTCTTCTTGGTGGCCTCAAACTCGATGGTATCCACAATGTCGCGAGTGAGGGCCACGATGTCGAAACGCTCATAGTTGAGGTTCAGAACGCCCGACTCGAGTTTCGAGATGGCCTCAAGGTCGTTGGTGATGTTTATCAGTCGGTCGATACTCTTCTCGGTGCGCTCCAGGTAGCGGCGGAAGATTACGGGGTCGTTCATACCGCCATCCAGCAGAGTTGAGATGTAGCCCTGAATGTTGAAGATGGGGGTTTTGATTTCGTGCGACACATTGCCCACAAACTCCTTGCGGTACTTTTCGTTCTCCTTCAGGCGTGCAATCTCCTTTTGGTTCTGCTCTGCCCAGCGGTTAAGCTCGGCGCTCACCGACCTCTCGGGGTGGTTGGTCTGCTCCAACTCGGCGGTGAGCTCGGTGGTCTTTATATCCCTGCCGAGCACAATGCGGTAGAGGGGCTTGATGCGCTGAATGAAGAAACTCTTCATAACCTGCTTGTCGCCCACAAAGACAATCACACCGCTACCCACGGCAAAGATGAGTCCCCACCACCAGCCGTCGGCGCCGAAAAAACGACCAATAAGCAAACCCACTGTCACACAGAGGATTGTGATGATGCCAACGATAAGGGCGGCAGTATTGATGGTTTTGATTTTCATAGCTGCTTAACTTTTTATAGGTAACGCCACTCGAGGGTGGCTTTGATGATGAATAGTCGCTGGATTTGTGTCGGGTCGAGGGTTATTGGCGGAGTAGTGGTGCCACTCGGCCCCTCAAGGCGAATGTGCGAGGGGCGGTTTTCGGCCACAATGCGTACTGTGGCCATCGTGGCGGTGGCCACCAGCAGCCGCTGCCCCTCCTGAACCTCCGACAGAACTATCTCCTTGAGAAACAGGATGCTCCCTCGTTTTATGTCGGGCTCCAGGGCTGCCGAGTTGTAGGGGGCAGCAAAGGCGCAATCGCCACATCCCACCATATTGATTCGGCCGTGTGGGGTGGCGTTGGTTTTGCCCAGGGCCACATCCGTACAATCGACCATATAGTAGGGTATGGAGGCATCCTGTGGCCTTACCATCTCTCCCTCGCCGGCAAAGAGCCACCCGAAATCTATGTCGGGATAGTGGTCACAGATGCGCTCGGCAAGTGTGCGTGAGATGTCGTGTTTGCCCGCCTTGATTTGGTAGAGGGTTTGTGGCGAGGAGAGCCCGATGTGGGTTGCGAAGGTGCTTGTGTTGAGTCCCGCCCAACACACAACCTTTTCGATTCTCTCTTTTGCGCTCAATTTCACCATAGCTCGAGGGCTGTTTGTATCTAATTAGCAAAACTACAATTTTTTTGTGGTTTTCTCAAATAAAACCCCGATATTTGTACGATTGAAAACCAAGAGAGCCGTTTTCTTCGTTTCTTATTCGGCCCCGTAGTTTGCTCGAGCTTTAAGCTCGAGTAAGCCCCCTTTACAGAAAGGGGGTTTGGGGGATAGGTAACACAGCAAATTTTATCCGCCCCGAGCGGATGATAGAAATATGGCCGCGCCTTTGTGGTGACGGTAAAAATGGCCCCGTAGTTTAATGGATAAAATGCAGGATTCCGGTTCCTGCGATAGCGGTTCGATTCCGCTCGGGGTCACCAGGTGCTCCAATGTTTTTTTGGGGGCGGGCCCACAAGGGTAATACACACAAAGGGTAGAGATGGATTTCAAACTTGTGTCGGACTATAAGCCCACGGGAGATCAGCCCGAGGCTATTGAGGAGTTGGTGCGCTCTATTGAGGGCGGACAACCCCACAATACCCTCTTGGGTGTTACGGGCTCGGGTAAGACCTTCACAATTGCCAATGTTGTGGAGCGTCTGGGGCGTCCTACGCTCGTCTTGAGCCACAACAAAACCCTTGCGGCACAGCTCTATAGCGAGTTCAAGGCCTTCTTTCCCGACAACGCTGTGGAGTATTTTGTGTCCTACTATGATTACTATCAGCCTGAGGCCTACCTGCCTGCCAGCGACACCTACATCGAAAAAGACCTCGCCATCAACGACGAGATTGAAAAGCTCCGACTCCACACTACCGCCTCGTTGCTTTCGGGCCGCAGGGATGTGATTGTGGTGTCGAGTGTGTCGTGTCTGTATGGCATTGGCAACCCCTCCGACTTCCACGCCAACAGCATAACCGTCAAGGTGGGCGAGGAGATACCCCAGCGAAGGTTTCTCTACCGACTTGTAGATTCGCTCTACACCCGCACCGAGCGCCATCTGGAGCCCGCGACTTTCCGTGTCAAGGGCGACACTATAGACATTATGCCCGCCTATTCGGAGAGCGACGCCTATCGTGTGTCGATGTTTGGCGACGAGATTGAGGCCCTGTGGAGAATTGACCCGATGACGGGCGCAAGGGTGGAGGCTCTGGAGGAGATAACCATCTTTCCCGCCAACCTCTTTGTGACCACCAAGGAGCGCACCGAAGACGCCATCCGTCAAATCCAGCTCGACTTGGGCGCGCGCATCGAGGAGTTTGAGAAGGAGGGACGAACGGTTGAGGCTCAGAGGATTAAGCAGAGGGTTGAGTACGATGTGGAGATGATAAAGGAGCTTGGCTACTGCTCGGGCATCGAGAACTACTCGCGCTATATGGACGGCCGCAAGCCGGGTGAGCGCCCCTTCTGCCTGCTCGACTATTTCCCCGAGGATTTTCTCCTGGTGGTCGATGAGAGCCACGTGACCATTCCGCAGGTGAGGGCTATGTATGGCGGCGACAGGGCACGCAAGGAGAACCTCGTTGAGTATGGTTTCAGACTACCCGCGGCGGTTGACAACAGGCCTCTGACATTTTCGGAATTTGAGAATTTTGGTCGCACGGTGTTGTACTGTAGCGCAACCCCCGCCGACTATGAGTTGATAAAGAGCGAAGGTGCTGTCGTTGAGCAGCTTGTGCGCCCCACGGGACTGCTCGACCCCGAGATTGAGGTGCGCCCCACAGAGAATCAGGTGGACGACCTGCTGGAGGAGATTTCGCAGTCGGTGCACAGGGGGCAGAGGGTGCTTGTGACAACCCTCACAAAGAGGATGGCCGAGGAGCTCTCCAAATATTTCGACCGCATCGGTATCCGCAACCGATATATCCACTCCGATGTGGATACTTTCGACAGGGTGCAGATTCTTGAGGATCTGAAGGCCGGCTCGTTCGATGTGCTTATCGGTGTGAACCTCTTGAGGGAGGGCTTGGACCTTCCCGAGGTGGCGCTGGTGGCAATTATGGACGCCGACAAGGAGGGTTTCTTGCGCAGCGAGAGAGCCCTAACCCAGACGGCGGGCCGTGCTGCGAGGAATGTTGAGGGTAGGGTTATTATGTATGCCGACAAGATAACCGACGCGATGCAGGCGACCATCAACGAGAGCCGCCGTCGCAGGGAGAAACAGATGGCCTACAACGAGTCTAACGGTATAACACCCACACAGATACGACGCTATGCCCGCACCACCATTTCGGGTGCTGCGTCGGAGGCGCTGGAGCCCTATCCGCTGGGCGGTCGAAGCTCCGTTGCTGCCGACAACAAGGGGGTCTATTCGGCCCACGAGAGAGAGGTGGCCATCGAGGAGGCTCGCCGCAGGATGGAGGAGGCTGCCAAGGCCCTCGACTTTGCACAGGCAACCTTGTGGCGTGACAGAATGTATGAGTTGCAGGGCAACAAGCGATAAGGGCAAAAAAGAGAATGCAGAAGTTAAAATTGAACATAGCAGAACGCATAACACAACTCATTGATTTGTTTTATGTTAGGCCATTGAGGAGGGTGATGCCCAAGCAGACATTCAGGTATGCCGTCTGCGGTGGTGGAAACCTTGTGCTCAATTGGCTGCTCTATGCGCTGCTGTACGATGTGGTGCTGGGGTTCGACTACCTCAATCTGGGCTTTGTTTACATTTCGCGCCACATTGCTGCTCTGGCCATAACCTTCCCCGTGACGCTCTTTACGGGCTATTGGTTGCAGAGTCGCATATCCTTCAGGGGGTCGCCACTGGGGGATAGGGTCAGTTCGGTGCGCTACCTTGTGACCACCCTCGGCTCGCTGCTCATCAACTATGTGTGTCTGAAGGTTTTTGTGGAGATGTGTGGCATCTATGCCCCCGCCGCGCAGGTCCTCACCTCACTCATCACCATCGTCTACAGCTACCTGCTCCAGAAATATTGGACCTTCAGGGGTAGTGTCTAATAGGTAAAAAACAAGAGTTGGTGCGCCCTCCTTTGGTGGGCGCATTTTTTATATAAAAAATGGCTGGGGCATAAAAAATTTCGATTTTTGAAAGTTGAAAGTTTAATTTTTTGTACCTTTACCTGCTAAATTGGCGCTATTGTGGCGTCCAAAGAGGGCATAAAAGATGTAACTCAATGATAGACAGGGCAACAGTCGATAAAATATACGCCGCAGCCAATGTGGTGGAGGTCATCAGCGACTTCGTTTCACTCAAGAAAAAAGGGGTGAACTTTATGGCGTGTTGTCCTTTCCATAACGAAAAAACTCCCTCCTTTGTGGTGTCGCCCGCCAAGGGACTCTATAAATGCTTCGGCTGTGGTAAGGGTGGCAATGCGGTGACCTTCGTTATGGAGCACGAGAAACTCACCTATGCCGAGGCCCTCAAGTGGGTGGCCAAGAAGTATGGCATCCCCGTTGAGGAGCGAGAGGAGACCCCCGAGGAGAAGCAGCGCAACGACGACAGGGAGAGTATGATGATTGTCAACTCCTGGGCGTCGGACTACTTCGTGGAGCAGATGAACACCACCGACGAGGGGCGCAGTGTGGCCTACGGCTACCTCTCCTCGCGCGGACTCACCGACTCCATCATCAAACGCTTCGGACTTGGCTACTGTCCCGAGAGCAGGGCGTCGCGAGATAAGGACACGATGACCCAAACGGCACTTCGTGCGGGCTACAAGGAGCAGTTCCTGGTCGATACGGGCCTGACGATTAAGCGCGAGACGGGCGGATACTACGACCGCTTCTGCGGTAGAGTGATGTTCCCCATCCACACCATCTCGGGCCGAGTGACCGCCTTTAGCGGCCGTGCGCTCCAGAGCGACAATAAGGCCAAATATCTGAACTCCCCCGAGAGCGTTGTCTACTCCAAGAGC
This sequence comes from Tidjanibacter sp., assembly GCA_045633765.1. GTDB lineage: Bacteria > Bacteroidota > Bacteroidia > Bacteroidales > Rikenellaceae > Tidjanibacter. The sequence continues at coordinate 6,993 of JAZQZA010000035.1, forward strand.
AACAACCTCTACGGCATATATTTTGCCAAGGGTGCCATTACCAGGGAGAACCACTGTATCCTCGTGGAGGGCAACATCGATGTTGTGCAGATGCACCAGAAGGGCATCGAAAATGTGGTTGCACCGCTGGGTACGGCGCTGACGGTGGAGCAGGTGAGGATTATCTCTCGCTTCACAAACAACATCACCCTCCTGTTCGATGGCGACAGGGCGGGTGTGAAGGCGGCGCTGAAGGGTGTGGACCTTGTGCTTAAGGAGGGACTCAATGTGAGGGTTGTGGTACTGCCCGAGGGCGAGGACCCCGACTCCTATGCACGCAGCCACTCGGCCGACCAAATCAGGGAGTATATCACCACCAACCAGAAAGATTTCATCACCTTCAAGTCGTCGCTCTATGCTGCGGAGGTGGCCCGCGACCCCATCCGCAAGGGAGAACTCATCGCCGACATTATAAACTCCATTGCGCTCATCCCCAGCAAGGTACAACGCTCTGTGTTCATCAAGGAGTGCTCCAGGATTATGGACATCGGTGAGGATATCTTGGTGGGCGAGGTTGTGCGCAAGAGTGTGGGTGCACAGTATGGCGCCGAGGCCAAGGAGTTTGTTGGCCGGGCCCGTGCGCAGATGCAGGCAGAGGCGCGCGAGACCGAAAAGGCCGTAACCCTTGGTAATAACAAGGCAGGCAGCAGTATGACCGAGCTGGAGAGGGAGATTACGGGTTACCTGATTAAGTATGGCCACCTGACGCTCACCTATAGGGAGGGCAAGATGACCGCCTCGTTCAATGTTGCCGAGTCGATTTTCGAGGCGCTCGATGGCGACGATGTCTACTTCCAGGATCCCCGCTATAGGGCTCTTGTGGCCTGCTATAAGGGTCAGATGGCAGAGCTGGGCTTGGGTGTGAAGGTCCCCGAACACTACTTCATTGAGATAGACAACCCCGAGGCAAGTTCGGCGGCGGTGGATATTCTCACCGAGGGCGACAACCACAAGCAGTCGGCCATCTGGAAGAGGCGTGACGGAGGTGCGGCTCTGGAGGATAGCGAGAAGGAGCGCACAAGGCGTCAAAACGAGGAACTCGTGCGTCTGGGTAAGGTTATCCCCAAGGCCATCATCCTCTACAAATCGAAGGCAATAGAGTCGATTATCTCACAGCTCAATGAGCGCTTGGCCTCGTTGGGCGAGGGCGACGAGATGGAGGAGGTGCAGATACTTGAGGCCATCGGTAAGCTCAATATTGAGCGCAATAACATCGCCCACAAAACCGATAGAAACATCCTATGAGTAACTATAAGAACATAAACATACGCAACAAGAGGGCATATTTCAACTACGAGATTCTGGAGGAGTTCGTGGCGGGAATACAGCTGGCCGGCACGGAGATTAAGTCTTTGCGTCTGGGTAAGGCGTCGTTGGTGGACTGCTACTGCTACTTCTCGAATCACGAACTGTTCGTAAGAGGTATGAACATTGCCGAGTATGATTGGGGCAACTTGAACAACCACGCACCCCGTAGGGACCGCAAACTGCTTCTGACCTCCCGCGAGTTGGAGAAGCTGGAGAGGGCCTCGCAGGATAAGGGCGTGACCATTGTGGGACTGCGCGTCTTCATCAACGACAGGGGCTTTGCGAAACTTGCCATTGGCCTTGCCCGAGGTAAGCACGAGTACGACAAACGCGAAACAATCAAACAACGCGATACAAAACGAGAACTTGACGCAATCAAGAAAAACTATCGCCGATAGCGAGTGTGCCTTGTGGGTGCTTTTTGCACCAAATTCCCGAGAGTGCCTTCCTCATTTACCTCTCGTAAACTGCGGAGTCACTCCAGAAATTTGGCACAAAAATCCCTCCACAAAACTCACTCGCGAGAAATTGACAATTGAAAATGGAAAATTAAACGGGCAAAAAATTTATTAAACTTTCAACTTTCAACTCGATAAATTATGGGTTTAATTTTATGCATAGAGACGGGTACCGACATTTGCTCGGTGGCGCTGGCGAAGGATGGTGAGATGATTGCCCTCCGCGAGAGTGACCTCGGCAAAGACCACGCCCGCAAGGTGGGAGTCTTCACACAGGAACTCCTGCGCGAAAATAACATTGAGCCCGAAGAGCTCGACGCTGTGGCTGTGGGCAAGGGCCCCGGCTCCTATACGGGACTGCGCATCGGCGTATCCTTCGCCAAGGGTATGTGCTATGCGCTGGGCATTCCGCTCTTGGCGGTGGACTCCCTGCGCTCGTTGGCCGCCTGCCTTGTTGAGGAGGTGGAGGCCGGCATTGTGGATATTGAGGATTGGGAGGAGGCGGCTCTCTGCCCAATGATTGACGCCCGCAGGATGGAGGTCTATGCCGAGCTGTTCGACACAAAACTTACGCCCCTCTCGGAGGTTGTTGCGGAGGTTGTCACCGACCGTAGCTTCTACGATGTGCTGCTCTCCCACAAGAAACTTGTCATCTTCGGCAATGGCGCCGAGAAGTGCAGCGGCATTTTGGAGTGGGCCGAGTGTGTGAATGTGGCCCCTTCGGCCCGAGGTCTGTGTGCCGAGGCGGAGAGGAGGTTGCAGGCAGGCCAGGTGGAGGATGTGGCCTACTTTGAGCCCTTTTATCTGAAGGATTTTGTTGTTACGGCCTCCAAGAAAAAACTGTTTTAGTTCGCTTCTCGCAGAGCATCTGCTGCGTTATGCTCGGGCTCGGAATCCTCATTTACTACAGGTAAACTGCGGTTCCTCACCCCCACGCAAGCCTTGCATCTGCTCCACGATAAGCAAATAAACAATTGATAATTGAAAATTGAAAGGGCCGAAAGGTTTGTTCAACTTTGACCACGCTGTGCGTGCTCTAAAATGCTCACGCTCGGCATAGTCTGCAGGCAACCTCTGCGCTCGCTTACTCGCATTTGCCAACTTTCAACTTTCAACTCGAAAAGTTATGGGATATAAGGAAGATAAACAATTGCAGCTCGATGGTCGCTATATGCGTATGGCCAGGGTGTGGGCGGAGAACTCCTACTGTATTCGCCGTCAGGTGGGTGCGCTCATTGTTAAGGATAAGATGATCATCTCGGACGGCTACAACGGCACCCCCTCGGGCTTTGAGAACATCTGTGAAGATGATTCGGGTGTGACCAAACCCTATGTGCTCCACGCCGAGGCTAATGCCATCACGAAGCTGGCCAAGAGCAGCAACTCGGGCGACGGCAGCACCCTGTATGTCACCGCCTCGCCCTGTATGGAGTGCTCGAAGCTCATCATTCAGGCGGGCATCAAGAGGGTTGTCTATAGCGACCTCTACCACAACACCGATGGCATCGACCTGCTGGAGCGCAGTGGTATTGAAGTGGTAAGGGTCGTAGGGTAGGCGAGTGTGCCTTGCGAGCGTGCCTTGTGGGTGCTTTTTGCACCAAATTCCCGATAGCGAGTTCCTCATTTACCCCAAAGTAAACTGCGGACTCGCTCCAGAAATTTGGCACAAAAATCCCTCCACAAAACCCACTCGCAGGGGGATTGCAACGATACGCAGTATCGTCTAAAAATTTTTGGGGCGACTTTTTATAAAAAGGCGCGAAGAAAGAGGAAAGGAGAAAGAGGACAGAAGAAGAAAATGGAAGAGAAGACGATGACAAAGAGAACACCAACGGAGTTGGGCGAGGAGAGCATTGGCAAGCTGCTCCGCAAGTATGCGGTGCCGGCGATTATTGCGATGACTGCCTCGTCGCTCTATAATATGATAGACAGCATTTTTATTGGTCAGGGTGTTGGTGCGTTGGCCATTTCGGGCTTGGCTGTGACCTTCCCGCTGATGAACATCTCGGCGGCGTTTGGCTCCTTGGTGGGTGTGGGTGCTTCGGCCATTGTGTCGATGCTCCTGGGCCAGAAGAACTATGGGATGGCTCGCAGGGTGCTGGGCAATGTGATGACGATGAATGTGGTGCTGGGTGTGCTGCTTATGGTCTTCGGCATCGGTTTTCTGGACCCCATTTTGTACTTCTTTGGCGCGAGCGAAAATACGATTATGTATGCTCGCGAGTATATGATTTACATCCTTATCGGTAATGTTATCACCCACCTCTACCTGGGCCTCAATGCGGTTTTGAGGGCGGCGGGACGCCCCAAGGTGGCTATGTGGGCGACAATCCTTACGGTGGTGCTCAACGCCATTTTGGACCCCCTGTTCATCTTTGTTTTCGATATGGGCATCAAGGGTGCGGCCATTGCTACGGTGCTGGCACAGGTTGTGTCGCTTGTTTGGCAACTGCGCATCTTCTCCAATAGGAATGAGATTCTGCATTTCGAGGGGGGCAAGGTCTTCACTTTCGACAGGAAGATTGCCCGCGAGTCGGTCAAGATTGGCCTTTCGCCCTTTTTGATGAATATGGCCTCGTGCTTTGTGGTACTGCTGATTAATAACCAGTTGCGCCGCTATGGCGACCAGATGAGTGCGGGTGCTGGTGACTTGGCAATCGGTGCCTATGGCATTGTCAATCGCATCATTTTCCTCTTTGTGATGGTGGTTATGGGCTTCAATCAGGGTATGCAACCCATTGCGGGCTACAACTATGGTGCGGGCAAGTACGATAGGGTGCTGAAGGTCTTCTGGAAGACGGTTATGTGGGCAACGATAACGACCACTGTCGGCTTCCTTGTGGGCACCTTTGCTCCGAAGTTTGTCGTGTCGCTCTTCACGAGTGACGGGATGATGACCGACATTGCGGCCCGAGGATTCACCATTGCGGTTACGGTCTTCCCGATTGTGGGTTTCCAGATGGTGGCCTCCAACTTCTTCCAGAGTATCGGTATGGCGAGCAAGGCGATATTCTTGTCGCTCTCTCGTCAGGTGCTGTTCCTCATCCCCTGCCTTGTTATTGTGCCTTTGAGGTATGGCATTGAGGGTGTGTGGATGGCGCTGCCCATCTCGGATGGCATTGCAACGATTGTTGCCGGTGGCCTGATGTTGGGCCTGGTGCGCAAGTTCAAGAAGTCGCCCTCGGAGATTGGCTTCAAGGGTGTTGAGTAGAAGAAAACCTATCACGAAAACCAAACAATAACGCTATGGACAAGAAATTTGTGATAACCATCGGTCGCCAGCTGGGTGCGGGTGGCAGAGTGCTTGCCGAGGAGCTGGGGCGCCGATTGGGTGTGCCGGTCTATAATCACGAGATTATCAACGAGGCGGCCAAGCAGAGCGGCATTGCTGCCGAGTTGTTCGAGAAGGCCGACGAGCACACAAGCAATGTGACACCCCTCGGTACGGGCATTTGGTCCTTCGGCTCGATGACCACGCCGGGCTATATCAACAACGACACCCTCTTTGCCATACAGAGCCAAACCATTGAGAGCCTTGCCGATAGGGGGTCGTGTATTTTTGTTGGCAGGTGTGCCGACTATGTACTTCGCGATAGGGAAGAGGTGTTGAGCGTCTTTGTGACTGCCTCTTTGGAGGATAGGGTTGCGCGCCTCTGCTCTTCGTGTGATAAGAACGAGAAGGAGTGCCGCGCGTGGATAGCCTCCACCGAGCGCAAACGCTCGTCGTACTATAATTACTACACCTTCAAGACCTGGGGTGCAGCCGAAAGCTACGACCTCTGCCTCAACTCCTCGAAGTTGGGCATTGAGGGTTGTGCGGATGTTATTGAAAAGTATATAGGGGGGTAAAACCCTGTAAATAAGATAGTTGGAAAATAATGAAAAGGGAGAATAATTCAACACTTAAACCACGCAAACGAGGGGTTGCAGCAAGTATGCTTCGCGACTATTTGTCGTTAGTCAGCCACCCGATGTATTTCCGCCACTTCTACTCGCCCGGCAGGGAGCGTATGCCCGAGGATGGCAACCCTACGGTGCTTGTGTCGAACCACCAGAACTGCCTTATCGACCCGCTGGCGCTGGTGTTCTTGCTGTCGGACAGGAAGCCAAGGTTTTTGGCCCGTGCAAGCGTCTTTCAGAACCCAATCTTAAATAAGGTCATCAGGGGATTGGGCGCTTTGCCCACATATCGTGCAAGGGTGGACGGAATCAAGGGTGTGGCCAAGAATAAGGGCACCTTGGAGGAGGTTGCCAAGGCGCTCTCACACGGCGAAACGGTTGTTCTCTACCCCGAGGGCCAGCACCAGAATAAACGCTGGCTTGGCGCCTTTTCGCAGGCATACCTGAAGATGGCTTTCGGTGCGGCAGAGGAGGCCAATTTCGAGAGAGAGGTCTATGTTATGCCCACCGCCAACCACTACTCCCACTACCGCCTGCCGAGGGAGGATATGATGATTGCCTTCGGAGAGCCCATTGCGCTGTCGCCCTACTACGAGGAGTTCAAGGAGAATCCGAGGGAGGTTATGAGCAAGGTGAACGACCTTGTGAGAGGACAAATTGAACATCTTATGCTCAATGTCGAGGACCTCGACCACTACAAGGAGATTGACTTCCTGCGCACGGGAAGCTATGGCGATAGGTTTGCACAAAAACACTCATATAGAGCCGATTACCTTCCCGAAAGGCTCTCGTCGGATAAGCAGCTCGTTGCACGCCTGAAGAGGGCTACGGAGAGCGAGCCGGAGAGGATGGAGGGAATTTTTGAACAGGTGAGGAAACTCTCGAAGGGCATCCATAAACTCGGCATCAGGGAGTGGCTCTTTGAGCGCAAGCGTGGCATTGGTGCGCTGGCTCTCTTTGCGCTCGGAATGTTGATTGGCCTACCCCTGTTTGTGGTCGCTTTGGCCGCCACCTGGCTCGTCTTTTTGGCCCCTCTGCTTGTCAACCGACTCGCCATCAGGGACCGCCAATTCTGGGGCTCCATAAACCTTGCCGCCACGCTGCTTGTCACCTATCCTTTGTGTGGCATTGTGACCCCCATTGTGCTGCTGTGTTGTGGCCATTGGGCGGTGGCTTTGGGTTGGTTTGTAGCCTTCCCGTTTGCCGTCATTTTTGCTTCGAACTATATGCGCTGGGCCACAAAACTCTTCGGCTATGCAAGATTTGTTTTCGCAAAAGGGACACAAATTTCTCACCTTGCAAGCCTGCGTCAGAGGGTGTATAAGGAGCTCGATGAGGTTGTCGATATGGAGAGCTAACTCGCTCATTTGTCGTCAATTTTGAATGGTTTTTAGGGGGCCGAGGTTGAACTAAACCTCGGCCCTCATTGTGCTTTGTGGATGTGCAATTTTTCCACCACCCAAGGGGGATTTGGTAGAAAAGGTGCATTTTGTGGGATAAAAAAGACATTTTTTTCAAAAGTTTTATATATTTGCGTTGATTAGTGTGGACTCTGCGTAGCAGAGTTGAAATGTAAAGAAGAATGAGAGTGAAAAAAATGACATATTTTGCGGCTGTCGCTTTTGCGTGCGCGTGTGCGCTGTGCGCAACATCTTGCGGCCAGCCCGAGGAGCCCGCCTCGCCCGATGAGGTCATCTCCTTCAACTCCTTGGCGACTGACAGTCGCGCAGTAATCACAGACAATGCAGCCTTGCAGGCGGCCTGCTCGTCGGGCGACGGAATCGGCGTGTGGGGCGTTGTGAACAACGAGTTCAGTACCGATGCGATGTTGCTCGACAACGCACAACTCACCTACAACACCGAGTGGAGCTATACCCCCTCCCGCCACTGGGTGCGCAACTCCCTCCACGAGTTCTGGGCCCTCTATCCCTACTCGGAGGATGGTTGCGTCTTTGATGTGGCGGCCGGCACAGTTACCCGCAACAACATCATCTTGGGTGCCTCCGAGGCCAACAATGTGGACTATATGTGCGCCATCAACAGCCGCGATTTGCGTCTGCCCGATGCCACCACCGCTCCCGTGCCCCTGGAAATGATGCACGCCCTCTCGCTCCTGGAGTTCAAGTTCGTCAATGCGCTGGGCGAGGTGAGGCGTGTGACCAACATCAACCTTTCGGGCCTCAAGTACAAAGGGTCCATCACTTTTGGCAAGGATGGTTCGCTGGGTGGCGCCCTGGATGGCAAGATGGATGTAAGAGTTGATGCCGATAGCGCGCTGGCGGCTGTGGGCATTTATGAAGGCCTTTGCTCCACAACCCCCATTCCCAAGAACCTCTCCACCAAACACAACCTCTTCGAAAATGTGGGCGGTGTGATTGTTATGCCCCAGCAGGTGGAGGGTAAGAGTGTTCTGTTCGGCCTCTCGGTGGAGTCCACCGGCGGTAGCGTTGCCAACTACGAAATCAACCTCGGAATTATGCCCCCTGCCGAATGGGTGCCCGGAAAGAAATACATCTACACCATCACCCTCACCTCTACCAACATCACCTATGATGTGCGTGTGGTCGATTGGGTGAAAGATTCCGTTGAGTTGTCCTAAAAACAATAGACAAAACAATCCCCCAACAGAGTGAATTTCCGACTCCGAGAGAGTGTCGGAGCAAAAAATGAAGAGTATGAAGATTGGAAAACAGATAGCAGCAGCACTAATCCTGATGAGCCTTGTGGGGTGTAGTCAGGAGGTGATGGATGGCAATTCGTCCACCATCCGCTTTTCGATGGGCGGCAGGATGGACCTCACCACTCGCGGCATCATCGACCAGGCGTTGGTGAACGATGAAATCGTTCCCGTGAGGGTTACCGCCACGAGGGGTGGCTCAACACTCTACAGCAACGAGCGGCTTTATCGTGATGAGGAGACCTCGGAGTGGTTGCCTAGAGAGAGCAACCAGCAGGATTGGGAGGCGGGTGTGCGCCACACCTTCATTGCCAACGCCTACAGCCCCGACACGGCTGTGAGCTCGGGCGCTCTGACCATCAGCAGTCCCACGAGTATTACGGTGACGCAGCCCGCCACCTACGACAGCTCGTCGAAGGATGGTATGGTCGATTACCTGCTCTCGCAGAACTTTGTCTACACTGTGCCTGTGGGCTCCCAGCCCCCCATTGTGAGGTTGGAGATGGAGCACGCAATGTCGTTGGTGGAGATTAATATTGCCAAGCACGTGTCGTTCGAGAATGTGAATGTCTATCTGGAGGAGGTGCGCCTGGAGGGATTCTACCGCTCGGCAAAGATGGAGTGTCCCACCCCTGCCCAGTATGGCAATGTTGCCGGCGAGACCAACTCGGATGTGTGGCAATATTGGGTTATGGGCTCCACGGATGCGATATATGAGATTAATGGCGCCAACCCCTATCCTTCGGTGACGGCCGACTGTGTGCCCCTGAAGCTCAAGGAGGACGAGGGTGGTGTGAGGATGTGCTTCTTGGCTCCTCCTCAGCAGTTGGAGTCTTCGTGCCGTCTGTATGTGAGCTATTGGGTGAATGAGAAGTACTCCGACGAGTCGCTGGACAACTATGTCTACCACCAGAGTACCTTCAACCTTTTCAACTATGCAACCAGCGGTGGTTTGGCGATCTGGCTCCCCGGCCACCACGTTGTCTATACGCTTGAGGTCGATACCGGTATCCACATTGAGGGTACGATTAGCCCTTGGATAGATGTGGACTACATTGAGGGTACGGTATTGCCCGATGTAACCGACCCATACTAGAAACCAGAGAGAGCCAAAAGGAATGAGAGAGATGAGAAGAGGAATGATTTATATGGCAACCCTTGTGTTGGCGCTGTGTGCCACGGGTTGTATGAATGACCCCTTTGGGGAGAATGAGCCCACCTCACAGGAGGTGAAATTGTGGGCGGGCATTACTCGCGATCAGGCGTCCCGAGCCGAGGGCGTGGCTCCTTTGGAGTACACCCGCACAGTCGAGAACACAAACCCGGGCTTGCGTAATCCCGGATTTGACGGCACCCTCGATATTGGTATTGTGAGGATGAGCAAGAAGGAGGATGCAGACCGCTATCCCGACTTCAGGGCTATGGGCGAGCCTGTCTTGGCGCAGCTGGGCGCTGTCGATGGCGGCAGTGGCAACATTCGCCCCATTGAGTTCTTGAGTCAGGCGCAGTTCTTCCCCGATGCGTCGAGCCAGTTGCGCTATGCGGCGTGGTATCCTTGGAAGAATAGCGACGACGACCCCTATGTCGATGATGAGGGTAGTGTTTACTACTCCGACGAGTTGGCCACCTATGTAACCTCGGAGATTACCGGTTCGAAGGATGTGATGTATGGTAATGTGATTGAGGGCTCGCTGGAGAGTGGTTTTCCTGTTATGAGGTTCGACCACGCGCTGTGTGTCTTCCGCATCCACGTCTATGCGATGATTGCCTACGACGAGCACGGTCAGGAGGTGTCGATAGCCGATTGGGGCAAGCTGGAGGAGGTTACGCTTATGAATGTTCCCCAGCAGGTGAAGATGGTGTTGCCCCACCTCTGTACGGAGGTTGTGGATGGCAAGTCGGTGCACAATGGCGAGAGTTCCGACTACTTCACTCTGGAGTATATGGGTGAGACCTCTTTGGAGCTCCACAACGACCCCAACATTCCCTTTGCACCCCCCGAACACTTCCCCTTGGGTATCACCAAGCGCGAGATGGTGTCGGAGGTTATTGCCGGTCCTCCCGCGAGTGGTGTGCTTAAGATTGGCGTGAAGACCAGCACCCAGAAGGCAACCCAGGAGGTGTCTATTGCTCGTAACTTCCAGGCGGGCCACGCCTACGACATTGTGCTTCGCTTCTCGGACCACGGAATGATTAATGCCGAGGCTGTTGTGGGCGAGTGGGGTACCAACCCACCTCTCGACGAGGAGCTTGCGGCAAACATCTACTACGACTTGAGTACCAACGAGACCTCCAACTGCTATGTAATTCGCTCGGCCAACTACTCCTACTGCTTCGATTGCAGCGTGAAGGGTAATGGCAATGGCGAGTTGTTGGGTATGAGCGAGGCCGACACGAGGCTCAATGTGAGCTGGGTGGATGTTTTGTCCAACGACCTGCCCACCAATATCGACCTCGATGGCGATGGTGATAGCGACGATATTTTCACTCTGAAGACCAATATACCCTCCGAGAATAGGGTGCTTTTCAATATCAACGGCTACGAGACGAAGAATAGCGATGGCACGCCCAACTTCGACAATAAGCAGCTGCCTGCAAGGGGCAATGTCATCATCGGCGGCTACGATAAGAATCCTGCCGAGGGTGGTAAGCTGCTGTGGACTTGGCACTTGTGGATTACTCCCCAGCCCACTCCTGTTGGCTGTTCGAATGGTTTTGTGGTTCTCGACCGCAACCTGGGTGCTACCGCTGCCGAGCCCACGACAGGTGGTGTGAACGACCCCGCCCACGGACTCTTGTACCAGTGGGGCAGGCCCACCCCTTTGAGGGCCGAGGGCTTGACCGCCACCACCACCAAGTATATGCTTGAGGACCCATTTTCGGCAGGTGTCAATGTGATTTACGGCAAGGGCGACCCCGAGGGTGCGTGGATTGACTCGTCGAGCAAATGGTTTGCCCAGAGCCACGACCATATGTGGGGCGACTCGGGCAAGAAGGACGAGGACCACAAGAAGACGCTCTATGACCCCTGTCCTGCGGGCTACTTTGTTGCCAACTACGCCTTCTGGCGCGACTATGAGGAGTATGAGGTCTCCTTTGAGAACAAGGGTGTGCTCTCCAACCGCGATAGCGAGAACATCTGGCTGCCCTCGACAACGGTCTATAACGACTCTGCTGTGGCGGATAACTCCTTCGTGGGAGTCACTTTGAGGACCTCGAGTGTCGATACCGAGGATGGCAACTCCCCCTATAACTTCTACTACACCGCCTCGAGGACTGCCCAGAGGAGCTCGGTGAACTCCCAGTGTAACTATGCAATTCCTGTGCGCTGTATCGCCACCACGACGGCTCCTTCGGTTGTCAACCTGAGCGAGAGCCAGACGGCCAACTGCTATGTGGTGACCGAGCCTGGCTACTACAAGTTCAAAGCTACGGTGAGGGGTAATGGTGTGACGGAGTTGTGGCCCTTTGGTAATGCTACAAACAAACAGATGCTCGAGTTTGGCGACGATATGGACGCCACAATCAACCCTTCGAGAATTGACCTTCTGTGGTGGCAGGGCGACTTTACGGAGATGAGTGGTGTGAGCGATGCCAATATGATTAAGACGCTCCAGTGTATTGAGATTCAGAACGATGGTAAGCTCAAGGATGGCTTTGCGGAGTTCCTTATCAGGGAGGGCAACTTCCACCCCGGCAACGCCGTTATTGCGGCCTACGATGGTGCGGGCAACATTCTCTGGACTTGGCATATATGGATGCCTTCGGAGAGGCCCAAGGATATTCGTTCGGGTCGTAAGACGGTGCAGGATAGGAACTTGGGTGCAACGCAGGCTCCCATTATTGGCGCCACGGGAACTTCGTTCAACTTTGTGGACTACAAGGGCGATACTGCCACAGGCAATGAGGCTGTATGGTCAACCTTCGGTTTCTTCTACCAGTGGGGTAGGAAAGACCCCATTATGGGTGCGCCCGTTGGCACCCAGTCGAGCACTGCGGTCGACAATCTTGCGTGTGCCCCCTATTGGGTGAACGACGGAACGGAGACTTGGAGCAAGCGCACCACCATTCCCCGAGTGCTGGGCGCGGGTGCGGTGAGAATCAGCTGGACTGTTCAAAACCCCTTGACCTTTGTCTACACTTCTACTGCAAACGATAATGAGAACTCGCTGTGGTTCCCATCCTTTACTAGTAACCTGAGTACCGGTAGTGCATTGTGGGGCTATGCTGTGCAGGGTACCGGTGCGGGTGAGGACTTCTCGAAGACCTTCTACGACCCCTGTCCTCCCGGCTACCGTACAGCCTTCCACACCGTGTGGAAAAACGGAGCCAATGGCCAAGGTGGTTATGGTGGTGATGACTCGGGTACGGAGACATACGCTTGGACCAATGAGGGTAACTTCACCAATTATGGTTTTGTGACCACAAAGGCTACTTATGGTTTTGACCGCACCTTCTACCCCTATGCCGGTCGCCGCCTCAATACGGGTGCGCTTCAGAATGTATCCACTATCGGTTATATGACCTCGGGTATGCCTATGGGTAACTTCAATACCCGAACCTACCGTTATGGAAGTAGCACCACGAATAACTCCCAACAGGTGACAAACGAGGGCCGAAGCTACGGTCGCTCGGTAAGGTGTATGAAGGAGTAACACCCCCCCGAGAGGAGTTGGAAATATCCCCCACGGAATACTGATTAATTGATAACAGACGACTGAAGACTACAATATGAAAAGAGAGTTGAAACAGTGGACAATAGCGGCTCTGACAGCACTTCTGGCAACAGGATGTACGATGTTTGAGCCCGAAGACACAATAGGTGGCAACACCACAGGTGGTGGCGAAGGCTACACCCCCTCGATGGAGATTACGCCCCAGTATGCAGGCACCGAGGCCACACTTCCCCCCTATTCGTCGGGAAGACTCACGACGCGCTCGCTCATCACCAACGAGACAACGGTGGCGATGAGGGCAAACTTCCTGCGCATCGACGAGGATGTGGCCCCCGATGATAGCGGCCTCTATACCTACTCGGCAAGCAACAATCCCTCGAGCAGCCGCTATTATAAGACCATCAACTGGGCGGAGTCCTATCTGCTGGAGGCGACCCTGTTGTCGTCGCCCGACAAGGACCACATCCGTTCGGCCTACCTCAACCCCGTGCAGACCTACAAAATGAGGGTCTATACGGACGAGAACGATGTCACCGACACGCTCGACTTCTACCACACCCGTATGGTGAGCTGGTATCCTATGAGTTGTGGCGACGGTGAGGGCTCGGCCCCCATCTGTAAGTTTGGCGAGGTCTATGCCGAGCATATGGAGGAGGGTGTCGATAGCAACGGCAATGGCTATGTGGCTCTGAAGGTTACGGGCCTCGATGGTCAAACCGACCTTATGGTGAGTGATGTGTGTGAGGGCCAATATTGGCACTCGCCCGACACCCCTGCCGACTCGAAACACTACCTCAGCGACTATGCTCCCGCAGGCCACCCCACGCTTGCCGAGGGCACCAAGACCTATGCGGCACCCTTTGGTAGCCACAAGCAGGACAGAATCCTCGACTCCAACGGCGAGACCATCCAGTGGGCTGTGAACTACGACAACCACATCAACTACAAACACTACCTCTCGGCTGTGCGCGTCTTTGCACACGCAGACCAGTCGCCACAGAACCTCTCGATGTGGGGCGATTTGGAGCACGTGACCATCGCCGTTCTGCCCACCTCGGTAAAAATTATGCTCCCCACCAAACTCGGTGAGTGGGGCGAGGCCTTCGATTGGGGCGACACGAGGGAGTTGGACATCATCACGGGCAAGATTTTCGGTGAGGGCGACTCCAATAGCGACCTCCACGAGGAGGCCAAGTACCCCATCTCGTTCAAGGGTATCACAGGCGAGGTCTACGCCTACCTCGGCTATGCGCTTGTGTGTCCCGACCACGATGTGGAGATTATGCTCCACACCACTTCGGGTGTCTATTCGGTGACCATTCCCCACCACTTTGTTGACCACAACGGCAATGTGGCAGATATTTTCCACGAGAGTAACATCTACGATATTAGGCTCAATCTGCGAACCAATGGTACCATTGCGGCCATTCTGGAGAAGGAGGAGGACAAAATCTACTACGACCTCACCCGTCTGACGGTCTATAAGGCTGCGGACGATGACGAAGAGGGATTTGCAATCCACCACTACGCCAACACCCACATCGTTTCGCCCGACCACACCCCTGCCTTCGATAAGGATGGAAATATGATCTACGAGGCCGACGGTGTGACTCCCAAGTATATCGAGTATGACGGCTACTGCTTCGACGCCACAACCATCGGTAACGGTCAGGTGGGTATCATCTCGCTCGGTACCCAGACGCTCTATCCCACCAATGCACACATTGAGCCCTCGAGTGCTCGTCTGCTGTGGGAGGACCAGCTGGGCCTTGTGACCAATGTGGAGTTTCTGTATGGCTATGTGAGGTTCCGTGTGCCCAACCACTCGAGCCGCGGTAATGCTGTGATTGCCGTCTATGACAAGGAGGGCAAGGTGCTCTGGAGCTGGCACATCTGGATTACCGACCCGCCACAGACCAAGACCTACCAGGATGGCTCCTTTGAGCTCGATTTGCTCGACCGCAACTTGGGCGCAACGAGTGCCACGTGGTCGGGTGCGGGCGACGCCCTCGACACCTATGGCCTCTACTACCAGTGGGGCCGCAAAGACCCCTCGATGGGCCCCCAGAGCTATAACTACAGCGTGGAGGACCTCATCACCAAACCCTACTACGACTACTCATCTCGTGAGCGTACGGCTGCCGAGATTACCCAGTTTGCAAAGCCCACTGTGAGGGACGGCGTTGAGAACCCAATGTTCCTTATTATGCCCACCGCCCAGCAGCAGGCATACTACTTCAACTGGATATATGAGCGTAACGACATCCTCTGGGGCTACCACGAGGCCGACGGAACGATGCTCAAGACCATCTATGACCCCTGCCCCTTCGGCTACCGTGTGCCTCTTCATAGCGAGCTCTCGAAGCTCTTTGAGAGTCGCCGATATACAGGCCTCAGGGACGACTACGGTCAGTGGGTTGTGGCCACCGACAACTCGAACATCTACTTCCCCTATGCGGGATTCAAGGGTGTGGACCGCGACCTGCAGTCGCTCGTCTTGTCGTGGAACTATGTGGGCCAGAAGGGTGACTATATGACCTCCACCATCAGTAAGGACAACTCGGGAACAATCTCCGGTCACCCCATTCTCGACCACCGTGGCCGCGTCTATCTGACCAATGCGGAGAACTGGAATGAGACCGAGGGTGGCGACTACGGCTACGACACGGGCGACACCTACCGTATGCTCGACTACGCCAACCGCCGTACGGCGGCCTCGGTGAGGTGTGTGAAGAACTACGCAGCGGGCTCTATCGGTGTGAGGATTACCCCCTCGCAGGATTGGTATGTGCCCGGTAGTGAGATTACTCTCCATTGCGAGGGTGTGACCACCGATAGCTACATCACCACTGCCGAGATTGTTGTCAATAACCCCGACAAGGGCACCTCCAAGGTTATCTACACAACCCCTGCGGGTACTACGGAGGCCACCCAGCCCATCTGGGAGCGTAATGAGGTATTTATTGTGGGTGTGCTCGACGGCGAGTTCTGGAGCGCCTCGACCTATGAGATTACCCTCACCTGCTACAACAGCCTTGGTGTGAAGTCTGTGAGCACCACGACCATCACCAACCACAACCACGTGATGACCATCGACCTCTCGCAGTGGAAGGAAGCCGACTATACGCAGTCGCCTCTCTACGATAAGATGGATTACACTCGCCGCTTTGTTATCAACACCAGCGGCCAGAGCGACGTTCCGGAAAATGTGACACTCGTCTATGACAACGGCGAGTCGGCCCTGACTGTGAGCCCCACCAAGGTTTCGTCGGTGGGTACCGCCCACACCTACGAGGTGGATTTCCGTATCGAAGCCTATGGCGAGAGGAACTTCACCATCTCGGCAACCTGTCCCAACCTTAGCGCCCACGTTGCCACCGCGCATTTCTCGACGAAGTACGTTCAGCGCACCCTCGATCCTCTGGAGTTCCAATTCCAGCTCAAGGGTGGCAGGATGTTCTATTGGAACAACGAGGCGGTTGTCTTCGAGTGGTGGGCCTCCACCCCCAATGCCTGCAACCTCACAAATGCAGAGATTATCTATGACGACTATGAGGCGGGCGGTGGTCTCAACCCCGGTTCGGGCGTGCTGGCGGCCGGCTCGTCCATCTTCTCCACAAATCCCAACGCATCGAGTGTGGGCTCTGCCGGCTCGCCGCAGACATACGAATTTACAAAAGAACGTGCTGCTGCCGACCGCGATGGCGTGGTGCAGACAGTGATGACAGTTGAGGACTTCTATGGCAAGACAGCCTCTCTGGAGCGCACCTGCTACATCATCCACAATGATTATGAAGGTTGGGACGAAAGGAAGAAGCCCGACCAGAACTTCACCCTGGGTATCGTCATCTCGGGTGGTGCCGAGCCCGTTACCAACGGTGTCAGTGCGGTTATTGGTGACAAAACTGTCAATTTCGTGAAGGATAACTCCTACACGGGCACCTCGGGCCGCTACTGCGACACCCGCTGGACGGCAACCCTCTCGCTGACCGAGGGCAACTATACCAACATCTCCCTGACGCTCACCTTCGATGGCGGCACGCTCTCCACCACCGCCCCCAATCTGTTGGTTGCAAACGCGAGTCCTCTGAACATCTCGATTTCGGCAGGCTCCGCAACCGAGATCTTCTACGGTGCCAAGACTGCGGGTAGTATCCAGGCAAGTGTCACCTCGCCCAATGGCAACCTCACAAGTGTTGTCATCACCGACGAGGATGGCAATACCATCTACACCAATGATAATGTTGGCTCGAACACTTGGAATAATAATAATGCGAATATTGCCACTGTATCCGGATTCAAGGGTGGTGAAAACAAGCGCTACACTATCACCGCCACCGATGAGGCTGGTATGACTGCAACGGCTACCACTGCAACTATCGCCAATGTCTACAAGGTGACCCAAGCAACCAACAATGCAGACATCACAGATGGTGGTATGTATCTGTTGCAAAATACATCATATAGCACCTCAAGTTATGTCTACGATAACGGAAACTCTCTGGGTCTTAATGCAACCCTCTCCTCCAATGTGATATTTACTATCACTGGTAGTACGGGCGCTTGGAATTTCCAGAGTAAGGGTAGCTCCCAATATGTGTCGGGCACAGACAACTTGGCTTGTTCTCAAACCAATGCTACCAATGCTCAAGACTATTCGGTGACTTTGAATAATGGCTCGTTTAGAGTTTATAGCACCGTGTCTGGTGGATATAGGGATACTAATTACTACTGGAGGTTGCAGAACAATGGTACAACAGTTACGACTTCAACTAATGCTAATGGTAATGGCCGCAACTGGAATATCTATGAGGTAACCCTTGAGTAGTGGTTTCGGGGAGTGAAAGGCAAAGAGCGCACAGAGAATGTGCGCTCTTGCTTTTTTTGTCTGGGGGGTGGGGCCTATTGGGCTTATGAGGCCTATAGGTCTTAGTTGCCCTGGTCGTTCCCGCCCCCTCTCTGCTCCGGTTTATCCGTATTTGCCAATTTTCAACTTTGACCACGCTGTGCGTGCTCTAAAATGCTCACGCTCGGCATAGTCTGCAGGCAACCTCTGCGCTCGCTTACTCGCATTTGCCAACTTTCAATTTTGACCACGCTGTGCGTGCTCTAAAATGCTCACGCTCGGCATAGTCTGCAGGCAGCCTCTGCGCTCGCTTACTCGCATTTGCCAACTTTCAACTTTGACCACGCTGTGCGTGCTCTAAAATGCTCACGCTCGGCATAGTCTGCAGGCAACCTCTGCGCTCGCTTACTCGCATTTGCCAACTTTCAA
>JAZQZA010000036.1:0-37315 GCA_045633765.1 Tidjanibacter sp.
TGACCGAAGGAGCGGAACTCAAAACGGGGTTTCGAGATTGCTCCAATCTCCATTTTCTCTTTCGACATAGTCTTTATAGAATTTGTTTTGTTGTGAAAATTTCGGGAGCACCCCACCCCACCTTGGAGGTGGGGGCATCCCAAAACAACTTTCTATGCAAAAATTATCCCAAAATTACATCTCGGGGGTCTGCTCGATGTCAGCAACCTTTGCGCCGTTAGCAGCCTTGGGGGTGGGATCTGCATAAACGAACTCACCGGTACCGTCGGGTACGCGCGAGAAGGTGTGCTTCTTGTCGTTATTGAAGCCGCTTACCTGGTTCCAGCCAGCACCCTCGTCACCGCGTTTGAACTCGCTGAGTTTCTCATCGTTAGCATTGTAGAGCTCGATGAAAACGTTCTTCTTGCCCGAAAGACCACCTTTGAAGACGTGGTTCTCGCTCTCATAAGCGTATGCGGGATCGCCATCCTCTGCGGGATCAGCCAAGTCGGAGCTCTCGAGAACTACAAAACCTTTGGGAGCGATAACGATACCACCCTTACCGGTCCAAGTGGTGCTCTTACCACCCTCTTTCGAGCTGTCGTATTTAACCAGGTAAAGACCATCGAGGTTGATCTCAGCGTCGGTAGTGTTGTAGAGCTCGATGAATTTGTCAGCACCCGAAAGCTCGTTGAGAACTACACCGCTAACTTTGGTAGTCTCGCCACCCTCGTTGTTGGGGCCGTCAACATTGATGTCATTACCGTCGCACGAAACAAGTGCTACAGCAGCCATAGCTGCCAATGCAAAGAATTTTTTCATAGTGTTTTTTGTGTTTAATTAGTTAATAAAAAAGTGTATTGGTTTGTTTAAGTTTTCGGATTAGAATGCAACCTGGAAGCGGCACGAAATCATATGGAAATCAACGCCTTTGCCACCATTCTTCTGAGCCTCTGCTGGGAACTTGGTTACATTACCCTCTGCATCGTAACCGGTGCTGTAGGGTTTCTTGGCGGTCATATCGGTACCGTCCTGCTCGCCCTTACCGTTTGCGAATACATCGTTGTCGGCGAACTGGTAGTTGAGCATAAACTTAACGTTCTCGGTGGGATAGTAGTTCAAACCGAGGGCGTACTGCATAGCCGAACCACCCATATAGTATTTATTGAGGTTGAGGTTGATCTGGTCAACGCGAGCAGCGAGCTCCAGGTCGCCCCAGTTTGCGCCACGGGTGCAACGGGTGTATTTAGCACCACCTGCATCGTAGTTCTGGCGACCTCCAAAGAGCATATAACCAGCCTGAACATACCAACCGCTTGCGGGACGGAGGTCGGCACCCTTGTCGTTCTTCGAGAGGTCTACGAATGCCTGACGCGAAATGTAGGCAGCCTCATAGCGCAACGAGTTGTAGTGACCTGCGAGCTCAACGGTCCAGAGGAACTCGTGGTCGAGACCCTTGATAGCGTCGGTGTCGAGGAATTTCTTACGGTTGATGCTGGTCGAGTTGCGAGTGCTGTAACGGATAGCGTTGTAACCATCGGTCGAGGTCAGCTTGGGCTCGCGGTACGAAACAGCAGCGCCAAGGTGCAACGAAGCGTTGCTCATCTTGTGAAGAGGACGCCATACAACCTTACCGGTGTAGCTCAAACCCTCATTCAGACCGTAGTCCTTGTTACCATCCTCCATAAAGGTCTGCTCCTCGGCACCCTTCAGCTCGGGACCAAAGACACCTGCGCTGAGCCACAAAGCGGGAGTGTTGTAGCGGAAGTTCACACCCATATGGCGCGAAGGAGCCAGGTAGGTAACCATTGCACGCTCCATAAAGAGGAGGTAGCGGCTGGTCGAGTTACGCTGAATCGAGAAGTTCTCCTTGAAGTTACCCATCTTGATCTGGAGGTTCTCAATACCGTCGTACTGGAGAATTGCATCCTTAATCTCGGGCATACCGCTGGTCCAGTCGGTATCGAACTCTGCATACCAGTTCTTGTCGATCTGGGTCTTCACAGCAAAACGGGTACGGCGGAAGCTCATACCGTTACCAATCTGGGTGAGGTTTTTGTCGTAGCCGAAGTAAACGGCAGCATCGCCCTGAACGCGAACATCGAACCACATCTTGTAGCCTGCATCCTTGTTCTGGAATACCAAGATACCGTCCTGAACGCTTGCGTTGATAGGCAACGAAGTCACTTTCTGACCATACTGGTTAACCTCAGCGGTCTGTGCCTGTGCAGAGCAAATCGATGCAACTGCAACGGCAGCAATAAGTAAAAGTTTTTTCATAAAATTGTTTGTTTGGTTTGTAATAATTGGTTGTTTATTTGGTTTTGTATCAGATTGATTTAATGAAATTTATCAGGTTGTCGCCCTTCTGAAGCCCCAATTTCTGGCGCAGTCGGTAGCGGCTTATCTCCACGCTCTTGGGCGAAATATTCATCAGCGTAGCTATATACTTCGACGAAAAGCCCAAGCGGAGCAGCGTAGCCAGCCTACGCTCCGAGGTTGTAAGGTTGGGGAACTCCTCGGTTAGTTTCACGCTGAAGTCCTTATGCAGCACCTCGGCCTGGGTGTAGAACTCGTCTATCTCGCCCGAAAAACTCGTTCGCTGGCCGAGTTCCTTCTCAATCTCGGCAAGGATTCGGTCCTTCTCCTCGCCCGACGATTTGGCAGCCCTGTGGACCTTCTCGGCAAGCATCTCCAGAAACTCCTTCTGCTCACTAATACCCAGAGCCACATTTATAATCTCCTTTCGCTTGAGCTCAAGGGTGCCGTGAAGGCTGTGGTTCTCGGCCAATATCGTATTGAGTTCCATTGCATTGAGAGCCTTTTGGTTCTCATAGAGCTCCTGTTGTTGGTTCTGAATGAGTTTGCGCGAAGCCTCGTGGAGCCTCTCCTGCTTGCGGACATAGCGGGCAAAAAAGACAAGCATCACAAGCATAAGCGCAAAAACCAGCAGCGACAAATTCAGCTCCTCGCTCACTGCCATACCACCCGAGAAGAGCAACATCAACAGCAGGTAGCAGAGCATCGTCACAATGGGTGTGAGCACCAAACCCGCCATCGTGCGGCCCACAATCGGCGCCTCGGGCATCTGGCTACGGTGTGCCATACCGACACCGCAAAAGCCACCCAGCAACAGCGAGCCAAGAGCCAGGGGCGTAGGCTTGAGTCCAATCCACCCCGTAGCTATCGAGGAGGAGAAGAACAACAGCGTGACAACCAGCGCATAACACACCGCAACGATGGCCTGCGAGGATGCATCCGAGTAACGCTCGGCCTCCATATCCATCTTGCCACCGAGTGTGCGACCAAAGAGCAGCACACCGCCCACAAAGAGAGCCACCGACAACACCTGCCACTCAAAATTGCTTTGGAGCAGCAACCTTCCGGCAAGAAGTACCAAAGAGCCGTTGTTGATGACCACCGCCAGCACCAAAAGTGCCAATCCAACCATCACAACATAGCGCATATAGCCCGACATCTTTATCAGGTGTATCGAGGGACGGCAGATGGTCTTACGGCACACAAAGTATATCGCCGCAGCCACAACCGCCATAACCACAGGCGCAACCATCCAGCCGACAATGAGCGACCAATCGAACGACAAGCTCTTGGAGAAGACTCCGCACGCCTCCAAGGCGCCCAAGACAGCCACGCTAATAGACGGCATAACGCCCAGGTGGTCAAGCAAAAGCACTGCGCTCAAAGCCGAAATCAGCACCAGCGACATCTCCTCAAGGTGGAAACCCTCCGAGTAACGCACATAGTACTCACCCGCCAAGGCATTGGTTTGTGGCAACAACAGAGCCACCACGCCAAGAACCACCAACGCCACCACAAAAAGACTCCTGCGCACCGCACCGGTGGGTACGATAAGGCCGAGGGCAACGGGCAACTCCCTGACAATCATTCGCCAGAGAATCAGCGCCATAAGCATTATCGTAAAAGCGTAGGTCATTTGCGGAGGTTGAAATTTTGTGGGGTTAGAAGATTCGTTTAATAGCCATCACCGAGAGCTGATCGGCAGCCTGCTCGGCAGCATCCGAGAGATTTTCGATATGGAGGGCGAAATACCTCAAGTGGAACTTCTCGCTCAACTTGAGATTCATCATCTCGTGGAAAACCTTGCGTTTGATGGCCTGGGCATACTTTTTGGTCTCCTTCTTGTAGAAATAGACCCTCGAAATCTTATCGGAGATAACCTCGGGCTCACGGAAATAGGCCTTGGCGGCAGGCAGAGCCGACTCAACAGCCAAGGTTGAGAACTCGGTGAGCTTAATAAAGTCGTTATTGAGCTCGGTGGGCACAAAGGGATTCTCAATCTCGAACTGCAACAAACTATCGCTCAGCAGATTCACTATGTGACCGAGTTTTTCCAACAGTCGCATAATATCACCTCGGGAGCGGACAAGGGCCGTCTGGGTATAAAGGGCATTCTCGATCTCTCGGCGCAGCAGTGTGGCCTCGGTTTCGAGCTGTGTCATATTCTGAAGATTGTCGTTGAATCCCTCGGTTGCGGAGTAGAGATAGTTCCTAACGCCATCTTTGAAGACGAGCAGCGAACTGTCAATCAGATTGAAGTATTTGTCTATATTCTCAATGAGAATATCGCTCTTTTTGGGTCTAAACATTCCTTCTTTTGTTGGGTTTTCACATACGCCTATCACTACAAATATACAAATATTTTTAATTGTAGTGGCAATATTCAAAAGTGTATAGTTTACGCCCCATCCGCCCTATTAGACATATCTCACTATAAATCAGAGCATAACACAAAAACAAAAGACCTCCACAGAGAGGCCTTTGTATAGGTATTGTAGAGTTTTTATTTACTCTTTGGAGTATATTTTTCGTCCCCACTCGGTCTGCAAATAGAGCGAATTCGTGAGCGGAGCCTCGGCAAAAGGTATGTAGGTACTGACGCCACAAAGAGCCAGAGATTCTGCCCCACCGATAGGGGTAATGTAGTCGTAATTGTAGTCCATAGAGGACTGGTAGCCCAGCGAGTAAATCGAATCCGTATGAACCGAATGGATGACTGCCTCATCCATAGCTCCACAGAACTCCCCTCTGAGGCTCTCGTCGTCGGTGAGCTCAAAGACAAAATCCTTGAGGTCATAGAAGGCTGCGGGCGACATCCTATCAAGGTGCTGAACATTGCTTCTATCCACCCTCTGCTTCAATACCTGCAGGTGGTCATCACCCCCAACGGAGCGATAGACCCTGCCGACAACATCTGCCAGAGCCTCCAACTTGGAGCAATCCACCACCGCCAGCGCCAACGACTTTTCGTAGGAAAAACTATCGTCCCTCATATAGACATCCATTGCGATATCGCACACACTCGGCAAGTTATGCTTGGGCGTAGCAAGGTTGGCAACAATCTCGCGGTAGGGCAAGCCACAAGCCATAATCTCCACAGGCGAGGCTACAATATAGTCTGCCGAGTGGCGCATCTCATAGAGAAACTCCACAGAGGACATAAAGCAAGCATCAAAGATAATGTAGTCAAAATGAATGGGTTGCAAGCCCGACACTATACCCTCCGTAGAGATGTAGCTCGCAACACGACGCCCATCGGCCTCCTCCTCATAGTCGTAGCCCAAAAAGCGGGTGTGAGGCTCATTCATCTCTCCGGCGGGAAACCAAAACTCCGCACCACTCTTGGGCACAACTTTCTGATTGTGATAGGCCGTGCCAGACGAGGGCGTAGGGAACCAACCCGCGCCGTGCCCCGACATAACGAGTCCATAGCTCTTGCTCGGAGCCAGGCGTTTGACATCCTCCATAACCCCACGCATAACGGCAGGGTCGGTGGAGTTTTGCCACGGATAGGTTTTGAGCGTGCGACACGTACGGATATGCTGGCCATCTCCATAGGAGAGGTAGCGCACCTCATAGAGTTCGGTCTTATCTGCCCTATCGAGATAGATTACCAGACGCACCGAAGGCAACGCACCAATCATACCCATCTCGGCATCCAGCGCATTGTGGTAGATACTGAAGGAGAGGTTGTTATCGGCCATAAGGTACATAACAATCGTATGCTCACACTCATTTGTGCCCAGCACCTCCACATCTTCGAAGTGCACATCACAAGAGGCAAGGCCACAAAGAGCCGCCAACAACCACACCTTTAATATATATATGCAACGATTCATCATACATTCAGCTATTTCAGAGGCATATCATTTATACGCCAACCTCTCTTTTGAGGCTCAGTCGAGGGCTGCTCGTGGGGCACCATATAGACTCTCGAAAAGTCGAAATAGAAGCCAAGGTTACCCTCATTATCTCGCTCTGTCAGAAACACATACTCACAGCTACGCGACACAATTTCGCGCGCCTTAATATCCAAGCCGCGTGCATAGACCACATCGGCAGCGTGGGAGAACATCAACACGTGCATAGGCTCCGTCTCCCTTTTGCCCGAACCCGTGCTCTCAATCGTTCTCAACACCCCCTGCATCCTCTCAAAGCACTTACGCTCATTCTCGCCATCACCCAGCGAGCCATAGGCAAAGGCCAGGAAATTAAGGTTTTTGGGGCTGAATGGGTCGTGCTCCATAACCTCCGAGGCAGCCGCCACGAGGGCGTGCATACTCTCATCGGTGGGCTCACCCATAATCTGCTCCACTATAGCAAGCACCCTATCCTCTGACGAGATTGGCACCAAAGGGCGATAGTGGTTGCTATAGGCATAGCCATAGTAGAGATAGTAGAGTTCTTCATCCGTAAGTGGCTCATCCCAAGCGAAATACTTACCCAAAAGCCTATCCAGGTAGTAGGGAGAATCGGGGTCGAGCGTGCGGCTCAACACATCCTCCTCCTCGGGCACACGATAATCCTGAGCCACACCATCCACGGCTCCAGCCAGCAATCCTGCAACCGCCAGCACCAAGCCCCACAATATGGATTTCACCCTTTTCACCACAGCCACCCAGTTAGTCTATTCCAAATGTCCCTTCGCAATTTCGGCCTCAAGTGTGGCATACAACTGCTCGCCAATGGGCACCAAAGGCAGACGCAAATAGTTGCCAATCACACCCTTAATAGCGAGAGCCGCCTTCACACCGGGAGGGTTACCCTCGGCAAATAACATCTTCACAGCGGGGCGAATAGCCTCAAACATCTGGTCATTCTCCTGGCTTCCTCCCCTTGCCTGTGTGCCAATCAGCGTGGCAAATGAGCGGGGGAAGGAGTTGGCTGCCACCGAGATAACGCCCACACCTCCGGCCTTCATCACAGGCAGAGCCAGCGAGTCGTCGCCCGAAATTACAAGGAAACCCTCGGGGCTCCCCTCAATAACCTTCTGAATCTGCTCCATACTACCGCTTGCCTCCTTGATTGCCACCACATTGGGGCACTCACGAGCAATGCGCAGCGTGGTCTCAGCCTCCATATTCACACCCGTACGACCAGGAACATTATAGAGAATAATGGGCCTTGGAGAACGCTCCGAGATATACTTATAGTGCTCAAACAGACCTCTTTGCGAGGGTTTGTTATAGAAAGGCGTAACGCTCAGGATGGCATCCACGCCATCGAGGTTGGTCTGGTCAATAAGTTCCACAACCCTTGCCGTATCATTGCTACCGACGCCCACAACAATAGGGAGACGGCCCGCATTGCGAGCCTTCACAGCCCTCAACACAGCAACCCTCTCGGGCATAGTCAGCGTGGGGGTCTCACCCGTCGTTCCCATAACAACGAGGTAATCGACACCTCCCTCAATAACATAGTCCACCAATCTATCAAGAGCCGGATAGTCAACCTGACCCGCCTCATTGAAAGGAGTCACAAGCGCAACTCCGAGTCCTTTAAGTTTGGTTAATACATCTTGCATAATATGATGCTGTCTTAAAAAATCCTACAAAAATATAATAATTCCGCTAAAAGAGAGCACCCTGAACGGGAATCTTTTCCTCCGCAGACACTTTCTCCTCCTCCACAGGCTCACTTGTGGCCACAGTTGCACCGCCTGCAATCATCGTCAGGAACACCTTCTCGGAGATAATCTTCACGCCCAACTTATTGGCCTTCTGCAATTTGGCAGGGCCAATCTTATCACCCGCAAGCAGGTAGTCGGTAGCGCCCGAAACGGCAGCAAGATTTTTACCTCCGTGGAGTTCGATTAGCATCTTGAGTTCATCCCTCGAGTGGCTCACAAAGCTGCCCGAGATGACAATACTCTTACCCTCCAGCAGATTGGAATAGGCCTCCCTCTCCTGCTCTTCGAAGCACAGGCCCACCTGGCGCAACCTGTTGATAATAGCCACATTCCGTTCATCGGCGAAGAACTCCAGAATGCTCCCTGCAATCTTCTCGCCCACCTCATCGGCCTCGGCAAGTTGCTCCCGACTCGCGGCCATCAGTGCATCCATAGAACGGAAATGGCTCGCCAAATATTTTGCCGTCGTCTCGCCCACAAAGCGAATGCCGAGCGCAAACAACACCCTCGCAAAAGGCACCCCACGGGAGGCCTCCAGTTGGCGCATAATATTCTCGGCGCTCTTAATGCCCATTCTCGGCAGCGAGGCGATCTGCTGCGGACGGAGGTCATAAAGGTCTGCGACGGTCTTTATAAGCCCGCTGCGATAGAGCAGTTCGGCCGTCTCATCACCGATACCCTCGATATTCATCGCCTTGCGCGAGATGAAGTGAATGATGCGCCCAACTATCTGTGGCTCACAACCATCCGCATTGGGGCAATAGTGCTTTGCCTCACCCTCAATCCTCACCAGCGGCGTGCCACAGATGGGGCAACTGTCGATATACTCAAAGGGCACACACTCCTCGCCGCGCTCGGAGAGTTCCACGCCCGTAATCTTGGGAATAATCTCGCCACCCTTCTCGACATAGACCATATCCCCCACGCGAACATCGAGCAGGGCAATTTGGTCGGCATTGTGGAGCGAAGCACGCTTTACGACCGTGCCTGCAAGCTGCACAGGCGAGAGGTTTGCAACGGGTGTGATGGCTCCCGTGCGGCCCACCTGAAAATCCACCGAGAGGAGTCGTGCGAGGGCCTGCTCGGCCTTGAATTTATAGGCCACAGCCCAGCGAGGAGCCTTGGCCGTGGCGCCTAGACGGCGCTGAAAGGCGTAGTCATTGACCTTGATGACCGCACCGTCTGTATCGTAGGGCAGTTCGGCACGCTCTTTGTCGGTGCGAGTGATAAACTCCTCTATCTCACTCCAGGAGTGACACTTAACCATCCTATCGGAGATTTTCACACCCCAACTGCGGGCCATCTGGAGGTTGTCCCAATGGTTTTCGCAGGGGAGGTTGTCGCCCACCATATAGTAGAGGAAGCAGTCGAGCTGACGGCGTGCCACCTCGGCGGAGTTCTGGAGCTTGATGGTGCCAGCCGCAGCGTTTCGTGGGTTGGCAAAGGGGGCCTCGCCGCTCTCCTCGCGTTCGGCGTTGAGTCGGCGGAAGGAGGCGTGGGGCATAATCACCTCGCCACGCATCTCGACATAGGCGGGGATGTTGTCGCCGCGCAGCACCAGGGGCACCGAACGGATGGTGCGGATGTTGGCGGTCACATCGTCGCCTCGGGTGCCATCGCCGCGCGTGACGGCCCTTGCAAGGCGTCCGTTTTCGTATATTATGGAGATTGCCGTACCGTCGAACTTGAGCTCGCAGACAAACTCTGTGGGGCCCACCTCGCGCTCGGCGCGCTCAACGAAGGCTCGGAGTTCATCGAGGGAGTATGTATTTGACAGCGAGAGCATTGGGAAACGATGCACCACCGAGTTGAAGGTGTTGGCCAGATCGCTGCCGACACGCTGTGTGGGCGAATTGGGGTCGAAGAACTCGGGATGGAGGGCCTCGAGATCCTGGAGCTCACGGAGCATCACATCATACTCGTAGTCGCTCACTTGGGGAGCTGCTTCGACATAATATTTATAGTTGTAGAGGTTGAGCTTTTCGCGCAACTCTTCGATTCTTTTTTGCATAATTAGTAACTCATTTTCCACAATGTAAAGGTACGAATTTTGCCGTGAGAAACCAATCCTCGCGAGGGCTTTTCGTCAAAAAAACAAAAAAAGTTATTAACAACCGTACCGAATAAGGAATTTTGCCTTATAATTGCAAAAATTTTTGAAACCGAAAACAGATAGATATGACAACAAAAGTAGTAAAACGACGCTCCGTAGTGAGCTTTGCGAACCTTGCTCCCGAGCTGCAGGAGGAGGTGAAGAAGTTGTACCCCTATGGCTACAACGAGGCGATGCAGCGCATCGAGAAGCCCAATGGTGATTTTTTCTATGCCGTGCCCTTCGAGACCGACGAGGTGAGCTACTTGGTGAAGGTTGTAGTAAAGATCGACGACCACATTGAGGATGAGGAGGATAAGGACTACTACAGCGACGATTTAAAGGGGGCGGACGAGTTCGCCGACAGCGCCGACGAGGACGAGGATATCGACAACCTCCGCGACGAGATTTAATACCGCAAACGCCTGCCACTTCGGCAGGCGTTTTTGTTGGTTGGTGGCCACGAGTATTTCGCCCACATTACCGCTATGTTAATTTTTTGATTTTTAGGGCTTTTTTATTGGCAAAAAGCTTTCAGATAAGGAAAAATTGTATACTTTTGCGGCAATTTTGTGCGCATAAAAAATATAAATGTACCGCGCGCAAGTGGGCGCACACGCAAGTGTACTGCCCCAAACAACTGAAATACAATAGATTACACAATATTACAACACAAACTTTTTATTCACATTTTTTAATTTTTATGTTCAAAAAAACTTACACAGAGCCCGCAATCTACATCGAGGATGTAGTTGTGGAGAATGGTATTGCTAGCTCGCAGAGCTACATTGAGAGCGCTCCCGAGGATGTGTGGGAGGATGAATTCTAAACAACTATTGCAACTATGAAGAAAATGATGAAATTTTTTGGCTTCATTGCAGTAGCTGCAATGAGCCTGACCGCTTGCCAGAACGACATCGACGAGCAGGTAAACACAAACAATGAGGGTGTAACTCTTGAGGTTGTTGCCGATATGGGCACCCGTAGCTATTTTGGCGAGAAAGAGGATGCTGGTTATCCTTCGACTTGGACCGGCAATGAGCAGGTTCAGTTCGCCGCAAACGACGGTGACGGCTTTACCGTAACCAACACCGAGTCGGGTGCAACCACCCACCTCTCCGCTACTTTCACCACCGGCACTACCACCAATGATGGTGTAATCTTCGCAATGTCGCCCGTGGGTAACTACAAAACCGGTAAAGGCGGTTGGGGTAGCTACAAGGGAACCGATGGTTTTGTTTACCTGACCATTCCCGCCATACAGACCCCCATCGAGCAGTCGGTTGATGAGGCTGCCCACATTCTCTTTGCTGAGCACAACTACGAGGGCGCTTTCCCCACCGGTACTATCGGTATGGCATTCAAGCACGCTCTTGCCTATGGTAAGATGACCCTCACCCTCCCCGAGGGCGTAGAGGCTTCGCAGGTTGTTCTCAACTTCACCCAGGCTGTTGCCGGCAACAGTGTAAAACGCAACCTCGAGAATGGTGCACTCACTGGCGCAGACCTGAATACCATTACTCTCAATGCAGGTAATGTTGTTGACGGCGTATACTGGTTTGGCCTTCTCCCCATCGGCGTAGTGGCTGAGGATATGGTTATTGAGGTTGTTGCAACCAATGGCAACATCTACAAGAAGACCATCGCAGTTGGCGGTGACCTCGAGTTCAACCAGGGTGTAGTTAGCTCCTTCAAGGTTAATATGTCCGCTTGCACTCCCGAGGTTACCAATAACTTCGTAGACAATGCTTATAACCTCATCACCAGCGTTAACGACCTTGAGGAAGGTGACAAAGTTGTGTTCGTAGCACACAAATACAACAAAGCAATGGGCGCCCAGAATAGCAATAACAGGGCTTCTGTTACCGTTGTTAAGGACACTGAGAATAACACCGTAGATTTCAATACCAAGGTTACCATCTTCACCGTAGCAGCCGGCAAGACTGCAGGTAACTTTGCATTCAAGAGCAGCACCGGTTACATCTATGCAGCAAGTAGCAGTAGCAACCACTTGAAAGAGGAGACTACTCTTTCGACCAAATCTTCGTGGGTTGTAAGCATCGCCACAAACGGTGTTGCTACTATCAAGGCAGAGGACACAACAGTCAGGAACTGGCTCCGCTACAACGATTCAGATACCTACGGTGACCTCTTCAGCTGCTATTCAAGTGGTCAGGCAGATATTTGTATCTACAAGTTGGTTGGTGAGTACACTCCCGCAGATCCCGCTATTGAGTACACCATTGCAGACTGCTCCATTGCATTCGACGCAACCTCTGGCAGCGCAAATATGACCTCCGCATACGCAACCGGTTGGAGCTTCAACGCAACTACCGATGCAGAGTGGATCAGCAACATTACAGTGGCTTCCAACGCCGTAACCTTCAGCTCGGAGGCTAACGAGTCGGAGGAGGATCGTAGCGCAACCATCACCGTGGTAGCTTCGCGTGAGGGCTACAGCAATGTAACCAAAACTTTCAAGATTAACCAGGCAGGCAAACCCTCTGGCGACATTGTTCAGGGCGCATCCTACACCTACACATTTACCGCAAAACAGTTCACCGCAAATGGCACCAAAACTCTTGGTGGCTTAGCTTGGACCTTGGCAGGCGACGGTGGCTACTGGGGTTGGGATAGCAATGGCAAAGGTCAGCAGTTTGGCTCGGGTAGCTTACCCTACAAGAATATGACCTTGACCACCACTGCTTACGAGGGTGGTGTTAAGAGCATCACAATCAACACAAGTGGTGCAAAGAGCATCTCCGGTTCGTTTACTGTTACAGTTGGCGGTAGGCAGATTGGTGCCAAAACCACTCTTACCACAACCGCTACGACATATACCCTCACTTCCGATGAGCTTCTCGTGGGTGATATCGTAATCTCGTACACCCAGACCAGCTCGAAAGCAATCTACATCAAGAGCATCGCTATTAACTGAGGTCTATCCGGCGGGGGCGCCGGTGGTGAAGAGCCAACAGAAAGCATAACTCTTTATCACGAAGGTACTTCGGAGATCGGCTCGACAGGGGCAACCCTGTCGGGCGGCTTCTCCGCAGCCTCCCACACCCCCTCCCAGGTGGGTTTCCGTTACGGCACAGCCGCCAACGCGCTCACCAAAACCATTGCCGCTACGCCCAACGCCTCGGGCCGTTTCTCCGCTACTCTCGGCGGACTCACCGAAAGCACTACCTACTACTATGCGCTCTACGCCATAGTGAACGGCAAGACTTTCACCTCCGAGGTGGCTTCCTTCACAACGCTCGACAAAACAGTTGAGCCCATCGTGAATCAGTCGTGGCTCGAGTTGCCCGCCGCTATGGAGGAGTACGACAACCTCTATGTCAACACCCTCTACGACGGCTCCACGCGCAACTACACCATAGCCTACGACAAGAGCCGCTACACCACCTATTGGGTGGCCTACGCGCTCAACAGCAGCCATATGGGTAGCTACTCAAGGCCCGACAATTGGAGCTACGACCCCAACCTCGCCTCGAGCTATCAGGTGGACCTCCGCAGTGCCTCCTACTCCTCCTACAACAACGGAGCAGGACACGCCCGCGGTCACCTCATACCCAACGCTTCGCGTAACGGCAACCAAGCTATGCAGCTGCAGACATTCTATGTCACTAACTCGGTGCCTCAGATTCAGAACTCCTTCAATGACGGCATCTGGAGCGCCCTCGAGGGTGCACTCCAGTCCATCGCCCGAAGCGAAGAGATCTACATCGTAACAGGTACCGCGCTCCAAACCGTCGGTGGCAGCGAGACCATCTCCTACACCACCGCCAAGAACGACACCAAGAAGGTGCCCGTGCCCAACTACTTCTACAAAGTAGTGCTCAAGGTGAACAAAAGCGGCTCGACCGTGACCTCGGCACAGGCCATCGGCTTCTGGTTTGAGAACAAGGCCTACTCCGGCTCAAGCTACTCCTCCTACGCTGTGAGCGTGGACGAGATTGAGCAGAAGACCGGACTCAACTTCTTCGTAAACCTCGCCGACAACCTCGAGAACACCGCCGAGAGCAACACAAGCTGGACCTCCTTCCAGTCGTTCTAACAGAGCAAGGTTGCATAAATACACAACAAAAAAAAGACTACCTCGAAATCACGAGGTAGTCTTTTTTTTGTTCAAAATTACACCCTACTCAAAGGGGTATTCTGTGCCGCCTATTCGCATCTGGCTGAACTTGGCCGTGGCACTCTTGCTATTGTCGCCGCTGCTCACCGCAAGGCCCACATAGACCTCCTCGGAGAGAGCCGCAAAGCTGTCGCTCTTGCCCACCGTAAAGGTCGCACCTCCGTCGGTCGAATAGGCCGCCTCGAACTTGGAGCCCGTGCGGGTGAGCCTCAGCACCACATCGTCGCCCGCACCGCGCGAGCCCATCGACTTCTTCGACGAATTGGAGCCCTCGGCAAGGCGGTAATGGCTATAGTAGTCCGTATCAATCACGCCCGAGGTCGCATAGACCATCGCCGTACCCGTAGCCGCAGGGTCGGAGCATATCATAAGGCCCGCAGCGCTCTGGTTGCCACCCTTGGGAGTCGTGTAGTCCTCGAGAGTCACCGTCAGCGTAAAATCGCCCGTGAGCCTCCTCCACACATAGCCGAACTTCTGCGCTCCGCTCTCAAACTTGCCCTTTGCCGAGATGGTCAACACGCCCTCCGCGCTCACCGAGGCCGTAGCCGACGCATCGCCAACGCTTGTCAGCATCCAACCGCCACCAATCTCGTTACCGGAAGGCTCCTCGGGCTGCTCGGGCTCTTCGGGCTCGGTGGTGCCACCGCCCTCGTTGCCACCCTCCTCGGAGCCGCCACCCGTGCCCATACCGCCATTATCGGCCGCAATGGGGGCCTCGGCGAAGCCGCTCAATCGGCCCACGCCCGCGCCACTTCGGACAATCTCCGCAACCCTCATCTGGTCATCGACAATGTAGTCATACGAGGGCTTGAAGTCGTTATAAGTCAGCGGCGTAGAGAGCTTCTCGCCGCCATATTTCACATACTCCACATTGGTGAAGGGATAGGGATCCGACGCATCGGCAGGCTTATTGGTGAACTCATTATCAGCCGCATAGAGGTAGCCCGCAACGCTACCCGTAAGGTTGGACACCCAGCTGCTGCCACTCTTCTTCGCAGGGAAGGTGCAGATGTCCGTAGGGAGCCTCACGCCATCGAAAGCGTTGTTCTCCACCAGCACCTTCGCACCATAGGCACTACCCACGCCGTAGGTCGTAACATTGTCGTAGAAGTTGTTGAAGACGTGCGCACGGCCAAACCTCACCCTCGGGTGGCGTGACGAAGAGCCGTCAAACCAGTTGTGGTGCATAGTAATGGTAATCTTCTCATCGGCCGAGGCGCTATTGGAGTGGCCCACAAGGGTACTCTTCTGCGTCTTTATGTAGTGACACCACGAGATAGTCACACCGTGGGTCTGGTGGGTCACATCGCACGAGCCGTCCTCGTAGTCCTTGGTCTGATTGACGCTCTCGAAGGTGCAGTGGTCCACCCATACCCTCTGACTCTCCTGCATAGAGATGCCGTCGGCACCGTTATCTGCCTTGGGCTGAACGATATAGACATTGCGGATGATTATATTCGACGCCTCATTGAGGAAGAAACCCACCTTGTCCATACGGAACGAATCGGTACCATAGATGGTAATGTTGGAGGTGCGTTTGATGTCAAACCAGGGGCTGCCCGTATCGCGACCGTCCGAGGCAGTGAAAGTACCACTGAGCCAAACGATTGCAGGCTCGGTACTCTTGTTCTTCTCGCGCAGTTTGAGCCAATCTCGGAAGGCTGTTCCAGAGTTGAAGTGGTAGACCTTGCCGCCCTCGCCACCTGTGGTACCCTCGCCATAGCCGATAAGCTTATCGAGGGGCACATTGCCCACAACGGGCGGGTTTTCGGGCTCTGGCTCTGGCTCGGGTTCGGGTTCGGGCTCGGGCTCTGGTTCAGGTTCGGGCTCGGGTTCGGGCTCGGGTTCTGGTTCGGGTTCAGGCTCCTCGCCCCTCTCCTCGGCTGTTGTCACAGTGATATACTCCGAGAAAACACTCACCGACTCCTGCTTGGTTGCCCTCACAGCAATCTGATACTCGGTAGCGGGCACAAGCCCCTCGACCGTAGCGGAGCACTCCTTCGTATCGCCCGTGGTGTAGCCTTGTGGAGTTTTGCAACGCCACTCATAACCCTCGGCACCCTCTACGGCCTCCCACCCAATGGAGATGGTCGTGGTGGTCACATCCGTAACTGCAACTCCCTCGGGAGGGGTCAAATGGCTAATGGCAGGCTCGGGCACCTCCTTACAACCAACCGCAAAGGCTCCCACAATGAGGGCCATACACAGCGCAAATCTTCTCATATCGCGTAAAGTTTTATAGTAAAATCTATTTCGACGGCATCACCACCCTTTTCAAAATCCCCGATAGATGGGCAATGGCAATACCATAGTTGGTCATCGGCACACTCTGTGCTCGGCTACTTGCCAGCCTTGTGAGCACGTGGGCACGGGTGAACATACAAGCCCCACAGTGAATCACCAAATCGTAGCACGAAAGGTCTTCGGGAAAGTCGGCACCGCCAACCACATCCACTCTCAACCCCTCGCCCACCTTTCGGCGCAACATTGCGGGGAGTTTCACGCGGCCAATATCCTCCGTTGCGGGTGCGTGGGTACAAGCCTCGGCAATAAGCACTCGCGAACTCTCCGTGAGGCTGTCAATAGCCTTGGCACCCTCCACAAAGGCCTCCACATCGCCCTTATATGCCGCCATCAACACCGAGAAGGAGGTGAGCATAACGCCCTCGGGCGCCCTCTCGGCCACATAGCCAAAGACCTGTGAGTCGGTGATAATCAACTTTGGCGGCTGCGACAATCCTGCGAGCGTATGTTCCAAATCCTCGGGCACACAACACATTGGCACACAGCGCCTATCGAGCAACTCGCGGATGGTTTGCACCTGCGGAAGTATGAGCCTACCCTTGGGGGCGCTGCCATCCTGCGGAGTGACCAACACCACCCTATCGCCAGCCTCGACCAGATTGCCCACAATGCTTCGCTGGGTGCTATCCTCGGGGCGCAAGGCGACAAGCGACTCAATCAGTAAGGCGAGCTCCCTCTCCCCCTCATTGCTCCACAGCAGAGGTTTCACACCCAAGGCCGCCTCAATCTTGGCCGCACAAGAGGCCGCATCGATGACCATATCGGCCTTACCCAACACCACAAGGGTTGGCACCTTGCGGGCAGCAAATCGTCCGAGCCACTCCTTCTCAAGGTCGTAGTCCTCCGTTGCACCACACACCAGAATTGCCATATCGCACTTTTCGGAGGCGCGCACGGTCTGCTCCCTGCGCTTATCGCCCAGCGGACTGCTATCGTCCAAACCGGCCGTATCGATTAGCACACAGGGACCAAGGGGGCCTATCTCCATACTCTTAACCACAGCGTCGGTAGTAGTGCCCGCCACATCGCTCACAATGGCCAGTGACTGCCCCGAAAGGGAGTTTATAAGCGACGATTTGCCGACATTGCATCGGCCGAAAATGCCGATATGCAGGCGCATAGATTGGGGTGTAGTATTCATTGGTTACTATATTTATTTAGGTACAACGAAGTAACTAAAAGCGGAAATCCCTCTCGCCGAGTTCAATCTTCTGGAGGTTCTCCTCGGCCAAGCGACGCACCTTATGGTGGGGCACACGCTCCAACTCCTCGGCAATAACCTTCAGGCCGAGTCGCAGGGTTTCGGGCGAGGCATAGTCCATAAGATACTCCTTGAGGGTCATTAGCGCATTGGGCTGGCAGCAGTTGGCAATCTGTCCGCTCTTCACGAGGCTCATAAACCTATCGCCCGTGCGCCCCTCGCGGTAGCAAGCCGTACAGAAGCTCGGCACATACCCGAGGCGAAGCAGCCAACCGACAATCTCGTCCAGCGTGCGAGTGTCGCTCACATCAAACTGTGCGGTGCTCTCGTTCTGCTCCTCGTGGCCCTCCACATAGCCGCCCACGCCCGTATGGGAGCCGCCGCTAATCTGCGACACGCCCAACTCCAGAGCCCTCTCGCGGGATGCGGGGGTCTCGCGGGTGGAGATAATCATTCCCGTATAGGGAACTGCAATGCGGATTACGGCCACAATCTTGTGGAATATCTCATCGGGCACAGCGTCCTTAAAGTCGGCAACATCGATATCGTCGGCAGGGCAAATCCTCGGAACGCTAATCGTATGAGGACCCACTCCAAAGGCCGCCTCCAAGTGCTCGGCGTGCATCATAAGGCCCACAAAATCATACTCATAGCCATCCAAGCCGAACAATACGCCGATGCCCACATCATCAATGCCCGCTTCCATAGCCCTATCCATAGCCTCCGTATGGTAGGCGTAGTTACTCTTGGGGCCTCGTGGGTGGAGATTCTCGTAGCGCTCCTTGTGGTAGGTCTCCTGGAAGAGGATGTAGGTGCCAATGCCGACCTCCTTGAGCAGTCGGTAGTTCTCCACCGTTGTTGCGGCAATGTTCACATTAACTCTACGAATCGCACCGTTCTTATGTTTCACCGAATATATTGTACGGATACTCTCCAGGATATACTCAATGGGGTTATAGAGTGGGTGTTCGCCTGCCTCCAGAGCGAGCCTCTTGTGGCCCATATCCTGAAGTGCCACAACCTCCTGGCGAATCTCCTCCTGTGTGAGTTTCTTGCGCGGAATCGTCTTATTGGCAATATGATAGGGGCAGTAGGTGCAGCTATTTACGCAGTAGTTCGACAGATACAAGGGGGCGAACATCACAATCCTATTGCCGTAGAATCGCTGCTTAATCTCCTTGGCGAGCTGAAACATTCGCTCGTTCAGGTCCTCGAGGTCACACTCCAGCAGCAGGGCCGCCTCTCGGTGTGAGAGTCCCTTGCAGTCGGCAGCCCTCTCAATAAGGCTCTCGATGAGTTCTCTATTGCTCCTGTTCGCTCGTGCCCATTCCAGCGTGGAGAATATTTCGTCGTGGGAGATAAACTCCTCAGCAATCTTTGATTTTGGGTTATACATAATCACATTTTATATTTTAAGTCACTGTTTTTCAACAAATTCGGGATGGTCGCCACGCCCCAGCGTCACCTCATAGCCGATGCTCCAAAGCTCCTCGGCAAGCCTCTCAAGTCCCTCGGCCGACTCCGTACCCGAACTCTTTTTGCCGTCATAGATGGCGTAGGAGTCCCTATACTTCAGGGGTGTAATGTTGGGCATAACAACATTGGAGCCCGAGAGAACACCAATCAGTGTGCCGTTCGTAGCGGTGGTTGCAAGTGCCGTTGTGGCGGGCATCAGTGCCTTGGGCAGTGCAATTCTCACCATCGCAAGCATCATAAGCGTCGTGGCCACATCGCCCCTCGGCATCCCTCCAAAGGGGGTGTCGCTCTGGGGTATGAAGGGGCCTATGCCAACCATCTCGGGGCGCAACTCCCTGACAAACTTCACCTCGTGGGCCAACATCTCCACACTCTGTCCGGGGGTACCGACCATAAAGCCTGCACCCCTCTGATAGCCAAGATTGCCAAGCACCCTCAAGCACTCCACACGCTCCTCCCACCTCATACGCTCGGGATGGAGGGTGGCGTAATGGCTCGGCGTAGCGCTCTCGTGGCGCAGCAGATAGCGGTCGGCTCCCGCCCCTCGCCACTGCTCATAGGTCTGTTTCGACTGTTCACCCAGCGAAAGGGTAACAGCCACATCGGGCATCTCGTCCTTAATGAGGCCCACAACTCGGGCCACCGAGTCGGTCACATTGCGCCTTTCGCCCCCCTGAAGCACAAAGCTCCTCAGGCCCAGGGCGTAACCTGCCCTACAGGAGTCCAGAATCTCCTCTTCGGAGAGTTCATACCTCGAAACATTTCCGTTCTCGGCCCTGAGGCCACAATAGTAGCAGCCGCCCGAACAACGGTTGGAAATCTCCACCAAACCCCTCACAATGACCCTATTGCCATACCACTCGGTACGCACCTCTCGGGCCAAACCTCGGGCATAGTCCAGCACTCTCGTCTCGCTCGCAAGGGCCACAAGTTCCGCAAGTTGCTCTTGCGTCACCTCGCCCCCGAGCGCCAAGCGGTGGAGTATGTCACGATAGTTCACCATTGGGTCTGCGATGGATTTTTACAAATATAATATTTTTACACAAAAAATGCAACTATGCCGGCAGCCGCCACAACCAAGCCCACAACCTGCATCACACCCAGGCGCTCCCTGAACAGCGCCACACCACAAGTGGTGACAAGTGCTACAATGCCAATGTGGTAGATCGGGAAGAAGACGCCGCTCGGCATCGCTCCCAAGCCCAAAAGCATAAAGTAGGTGGTGAAGAAATTGGCCACGCCCAGCAGAACACCTCCCACAAGCGCCTGCCACGAAAAACTCCTCTTGCGGGTTGCAACAAAGTAGTAGCCACCACTCGACAAGGCAGCAAAGAGGAAGATGGCAGCCGAGAGTTGTGAGGTTGCAGCCTCGGCCTCCAGACCGCTCTGCGCCCACTTAAGGCAGAAATTATTGGCACCAAAGAGCAAAAATACTCCCAAGGGTAGCAATACTCCGCCCATACCTCTTCTCTGCTCCTTTCGATCTCCTTTTGAGGGGGTCCAGATGACCATAACGAGGGCCAAGATGATAACCCCGATAGCCACCCATCGAGGCTCCACCTGATTGGGCAAAAAGAGGTAGCTGCACACCACCGGAATAATGAGCGACACACGGGCCGCCACGGTCGTTACCGACACGCCCGAGATGGCCGTACTTCGCGCCATCAGCACAAAGGCAGCCATAAACATAACGCCCATAGCCACCGACAAACCCCACTCCCTCGGGGTGAGTACCACCCCACCCTCCAGGTCGCCAAGGCTCAAGCCCACGCCCAACAGAGTGGCTGTCAGATAGTTAAAAGCAATCGCTTGCAGAGAATCCACATCTCTGCAAGCGAACAACTTGAAAAGCACCGAATAAGTTGCGGCGCAAACTATTGCAAGGAGTAGGTATAACATCTGCGGCGTTTGTGATTGCGGTGCTCGAATGCTTTCCACTGGCTCTGAACCTCAACATTGGTCTCAAGCTCGGGACCCGTCTCCGCAAGTTTCATTCCATTCTTAATGGCGCCACGCAGACCCTCACGCAGGAGGATTGCATTCACACCCTTATTCTGATACTCGGGCTTCACACCGATACTATAGAAATCCAGCGTCTTGCTCTTCTTCAAATCCCTGAGGATGCGGAAAAGACCGAAGGGGAAGATTTTACCCCTCGACTCCCTGACGGCCTTGCTGATAGAGGGTGCCATAAAGCTATAACCGATGATGTTCCCCTCCTTATTCTGCACCACAGCCACATAGTCGGGATTACCGACGAGCATAATGAGTTTCGAGAAGTCGATGAGCTGTTTATCGCTGAGCCACACCGTACCGAAGAGTTTCTCGAAGGCCTCATTGAGAATCTGGAGTGCAGGGATGATGTAGGGCTTGATGTCCGAAATCTTATTGAACCTCAACACCTTATAGCCATATCGCTGAATTGCCATCTCGGAGATTCTATCGAGCCTCTCGTTCATCTGCTCGGGAATGGTAATCTGGAACTCGAGCCAATCGACCTTCTTTGTGAGGCCCAGGCGCTCGAAGTGTTTCACATAATAGGGATAGTTGTAGGGGGTGACATACATATCCTCCTCCTCAAATCCCTCAATCACCAAGCCCTGCTTGTCCAGGTCGGAGAAGCCGATGGGGCCGATAATCTCGTTCATACCCTTCTCCAGAGCATACTCCTTGACCTTCTCGAAGAGTGCATCCACAACCTCGGCATCATCCACAAAGTCGAAACGGGTGAAGCGCATCTGCTTAACGCCCACTTTCTCATTGTAGGCCTTATTGAGCACACCTGCAGCCCTGCCGACAACTTTGCCATCCCTCTCGGCCAACCACATACGGCACTCGGCATAGGCAAAAGCACCATTCTGCTTGGGGTCGAACTCGCTCTTCTCGTCCATATACAACGAGGGTACAAAATAGGGGCAATCCTTATAGAGTTTCACGGGAAAGTCGAAAAAACGCTTTTTATCCCTCTTGCTACTTATCTCCCTTACTACTAACATTTTCTACTTTTTAGGTTACACATTTGGGTTTCTTCACACACTTTCTGCTCAAACAGAACACCCAACGCTATTCTCTATTAATCAACGATTTAATATTCTCAATCAACATAGCCACAGCCACCGAGTTGAAACCACCCTCGGGGATGATCACATCGGCATACTTCTTCGAAGGCTCCACAAACTCCTCGTGCATAGGCTTAACGGTGGTTGTGTACTGCGAGATTACCGACTCCATCGAGCGGCCCCTCTCCTGCACATCGCGCAAAATACGACGCGAGAGGCGAATGTCGGCATCGGTATCCACAAAGACCTTGATGTCCATCAAGTCGCGCAACTCCTTGTTCTCAAAGATGAGGATGCCATCCACGATGATAACCTTCGAGGGTTTCACGGGCACCTTCTCCTCGGTGCGGTTGTGCTCCACAAACGAATAGACGGGGTGCTCAATGGCCACACCCTCCTTGAGGGCCTTGATGTGCTCAACCATCATATCGGTATCGAAAGCCGCAGGATGGTCGTAGTTGAGTTTGCAACGCTCCTCATAGGTCAAGTTGGGGAACGACTTATAGTAGTAGTCGTGGCAAAGCGTAGCCACAGCTGCGTCACCTGCGAAAGCCTCCTGCAATCGCTTTACAAGCGTACTCTTACCGCTACCGGTACCGCCTGCAACACCAATGATTGTTACATTCATATTATTATTCGTCTAAAGTCAATAGTCAAAAGTCTAACGACCTTCTTATAACACCTACTTCTACAATCCCCCTGCCCCAAAAGCTTCGGAGGAGAGAAAATTCAAGGCCTCAATTACTGCCCACCACACACTCTACCCCGCAAATGGATAGAACGGAGGGATTTCAAGGCTTGGTTTTAGTTTGGCACCGGAGTTTACTCTCGTAAATGAGGATGCCAAACTAAAAGCGTAACGCCGAAATCACCCGTTATATACTTTTGCGTTAAGCGTCGATTTTAGCATACTTGGCGTGCTTCTCAATAAACTCACGGCGAGGACCAACCTCGTCACCCATAAGCATCGAGAAGATACGATCGGCCTCGGCAGCGTTCTCAATGGTCACCTGCTTGAGGATACGGGTCTCGGGATCCATAGTGGTCTCCCAGAGCTGGTGCTCATTCATCTCACCAAGACCTTTATAACGCTGCACGGTCACACCCTTGGTGCCAAGCTCGGCAGTGAGTCTTGCGCGCTCCTCGTCGGTCCAGCAGTAGTGTTTGGCATTGCCCTTCTTCACAAGGTACAAGGGGGGCATTGCGATATAGACGTGGCCGTTCTCAATGAGGGCCTTCATCTTGCGCAAGAAGAAGGTGAGCATAAGGGTTGCAATGTGGCTACCATCGACATCCGCATCGGTCATAATGATAATCTTATTGTAGCGCAACTTGTCCAGATTCAGCGCGTTGCTATCCTCCTCGGTACCAATCGACACACCCAGAGCGGTGAACATATTCTTAATCTCCTGATTCTCCCACATACGGTGCTCCTGCACCTTCTCGATGTTTAGAATCTTACCCCTCAAGGGCATAATGGCCTGGAACTCGCGGTTGCGGCCCTGCTTTGCAGTACCACCTGCCGAGTCACCCTCGACGAAGAAAATCTCCGCTTTGGTCCTATCCCTCGTAGCACAGTCGGCCAGTTTACCGGGAAGACCCGAGCCCGAAAGTACGGTCTTGCGCTGCACGAGCTCTCTTGCGTGGCGGGCAGCGTGGCGGGCAGTAGCCGCAAGGATGACCTTATCCACAATGGCCTTGGCATCCTTGGGGTGCTCCTCGAGGTAGTTGTTCAGAGCCTGCGAAATGGCGCCATCCACAGCGGTAGCAACCTCGTCGTTACCGAGCTTGGTCTTGGTCTGACCCTCAAACTGGGGCTCGGCAACCTTCACCGAAACAACAGCGGTCAAACCCTCACGGAAGTCGTCACCCGAGATGTCGAACTTAACCTTCGAGAGCATACCGTTCTCCTCGGCATATTTCTTCATTGTACGGGTAAGAGCCCTGCGGAAACCGGTCAGGTGGGTACCACCCTCAATGGTGTTGATGTTGTTCACATAGGAGTGGACATTCTCCGAGAAGCTGTCGTTGTACTGCATAGCAACCTCAACGGGGGTGCCGTTGCGCTCGGTGTCGATATAGATAATCTCGTCGATAATCTTCTGACCGCGACTCTCATCGAGATACTCAACAAAGCCCTTCAGACCATTCTCCGAGTAGAAGTGCTCGTGGAGGAACTCGCCATTCTCGTCCTTCTCACGGCGGTCCGTCAGATCGAGGTTCACACCCTTATTGAGGAATGCGAGCTCCCTCAGGCGGGCAGCCAGAATCTCATAGCGATACTCGGTGGCGGTGAAAATCTCGCCATCGGGCTTGAACTGAATGGTGGTACCTGTGCGGTCGGTGGTGCCAACAATCTCCAGAGCCGAAGTGGCAGCGCCACGCGAGAAGGTCATCTGGTGAATCTTACCGTCACGGTGAACGGTGGCAATCAGCTTGGTGGAGAGCGCATTAACGCACGACACACCCACACCGTGAAGACCACCCGACACCTTATAGGAGTTCTTCGAGAACTTACCGCCGGCGTGGAGGATGGTCAGAACCACCTCAAGGGCCGACTTGCCCTCCTGCTCGTGGATACCCACGGGAATACCACGACCATTATCCTCAACGGTGATGGAGTTATCCTCGTTAATCACCACCTTGATATCGGTACAGAAGCCTGCCAAGGCCTCATCGATGGAGTTATCGACAACCTCATACACGAGGTGGTGAAGACCCCTCTCGCCAATATCACCAATGTACATTGCAGGGCGTTTGCGCACTGCCTCAAGACCCTCCAGCACCTGAATACTCGACGCCGAGTACTCTTCCTGCTGTGCGGCCACATTCTGCTGTTCCAAATTTTCCATTTTCTTCAGTCTGTTTTATTATTTCTTATTTCGATTTTTCAATTCAATCTCCTATAGGGATGCGAGCCTCTCGCTATCAACCTGTGCGATATGCCCCTTGCGGAACATATATGTACGGGCGGGGTACCTCGCAATGAGCTGCACATTGTGGGTGGCCATCACCACCGAGCACCCCTTCTCAACAATCGACACAAAGAGTCGCATTATATCATCTGCTGACTTGGGGTCGAGGTTACCTGTAGGCTCGTCGGCAATAATCACATCGGGCTCATTAATCAGCGCCCTTGCAATCATCAACCTCTGCTGCTCGCCACCCGAGAGTTCAAAGGGCATCTTGCTCATCTTACCCTCAAGACCTACCCTCTCCAAAAGCTCCTCGGCACGAGCAAGAATCTCATTCTCATTCTTCCAACCCGTAGCCCTCATCACAAAGCGCAGATTCTCATAGACATTCCTGTCGCGCAGCAACTGGCAATCCTGAAAAACAATGCCCACCTTACGACGCAGAGCAGGTATCTCCTTACGACGCAGCCTTGCCAAATCGAAGCCCACAACCTTCGCCTTGCCCTCCACAAGGGGCAACTCGGCATAGAGCAACTTCAACAGCGACGACTTACCGCTTCCGACCTTGCCGATGAAATAGACCATCTCACCACGACCAATGGAGAGATTCACATCCGCAAGCACCTGCATAGCGCTATCGAGGCTAAATTTAGAAAACTCGTCATCGGGCTGATACACAGCCACATTCGTCAGTTCGATTAATGTTTTTTGACTCATCGTAAAGTATGCACTAAAAACAAACAAAGATAGTATTTTTTACCGAAAAATCAAAACCCAGACGGCACTTAATTTGCAATTTTTCTGCTCC
Source organism: Tidjanibacter sp. (assembly GCA_045633765.1). Taxonomy (GTDB): domain Bacteria; phylum Bacteroidota; class Bacteroidia; order Bacteroidales; family Rikenellaceae; genus Tidjanibacter. The sequence continues at coordinate 25,924 of JAZQZA010000036.1, forward strand.
AAAATCATTTTTTTCTATCTTTGCACCACAATAGCCACTCTAACTCAAAACACAGCAAATGTTCCTTCGAGTCATCATCCTTCTACTCCTGCTCTCCATCACTCTCGAGTTCTACCTCTCGAAGCACATTCTCCGTGACAAGAGCCGCGCCATCAAGATACTCTATTTCACCGCTTTGGGCGTGTGCATCATCCCCTACTCGGTCATACTCATCCTTGGCCAATTCATTGAGCACAGCAGCCCCACAGCGTCACTCATCAGCTCCGTGGCGCTCACTCTCTTTTTGATAAACTTCCTCTGGAAAACCCCTTTGGCACTCGCTCTGCTACTATCATCCCGAGGGCGACACACTTGGCTCCGCAAGGCAGCCTTCATCTTCTCCATAGTGGCCACTCTCGTCATCTTCTACGGCTCACTATGGGAGCGTCATCAACTCCGCACCACCCACCTGACACTCCACTACAAGGATCTCCCCGAGGGTGCCGACGGGCTCCGCATAGTACAAATCAGCGACCTCCACATAGGCTACCTAAAGTCCCACAAAAGGCTCTTGGAGAGGACCGCCCAGAGGGTTATGAGTCTGCAGCCCGACCTTGTGGTGGATTGCGGCGATATGGTCAATGCCAAATACACCGAGCTCGACTCGGCAACAATGGCAACGCTCTCACAGATTAGTGCCCCTCTGGGCGTCTATACCGTCTTGGGCAACCACGACAGGGGCGACTACATCACCGACACCATCAGCCTCCCTCGCGCAGAACACCTTGCAAAACTCATTGAGAGTCAGCGCTCAATGGGATGGCAAAACATCACCGACCAGACCGTCACCCTCCCCATCGGTGGCGACACGCTCTACCTCACCGCCATCAACTATCCCGCCTCGCTCCACAAGGGCGACCACGGTGCCGGTGAGCCCGAGGACTACACCCACCACTTCGCCCATCTGCCAGAGGGGGCTTTCAACATCATACTTGCCCACACTCCCGTAATGTGGGGCGACATCACAGCAGCCACCCACGCCGAGCTCACCCTCTCGGGCCACGTACACGCTATGCAGCTGCGCCTACCCATAGGCCCTCGCGGATGGTCGCCCGCAGCCTTTGTGTATAGCCATTGGAGCGGCCTCTACGAAAAGGAGGGGCAGCGGCTCTTTGTCAGCGATGGTATAGGCGGCGGAGTTCCCTTCCGAGTGGGCGCAAAACCCCAGATTGTGGTCATCACACTCAAAAAAGTGTAGAAAATTCGCGTTTTGAACTTTGAATTTTGAATTTTGAATTATCTTTGCGGTCACTTATCAGACTTGGGGTTGACCGGTTTTGACAGCAGGACATGCAGGTCGGTAAGCACGCCGAGCTTTGTGTGGGGGCTCGTTAATCTCAACGCTCAAACAATTAAATGGCAATAATAGCTACGCACTCGCTGCTTAATTAACCGAGTTAATTGGCTTAATCCACGCGCCCAAGGCTGGTGTGAGGACGAGTACTCCGCAGTGGTGACCCGCTTCTTGTCGCCGTTGCATACGGAGTATCATCAATGAGAAGATAGCCCGCGGGGGGTTCCGACCGTTTGGGCGAAAACAAAGGAACTGGGACTGCGGTTTGGTTGCCACCCACCGGGCCGCGGTAGGAGGATTAAGCAGTGGATAAGCGTGTAGAAAGCCTTCAGGCAGACTGTTTGGACGGGGGTTCGACTCCCCCCAGCTCCACAAAAAAAGAGAGAACCGAAGTTCTCTCTTTTTTTGTGGAGCTAAAGCTCCTAACATATCTCATAGGAAAGTTAGGGAGATTAGGGAATTTAGGGAATTTAGGGAGTCAGAGGAAATAAGGGGTTTTGGTATGGCTTTTTCGGGGAGAGGGGATGTGGAGGCTCTTCGTAAGAAGAGCATAAAATAGAACGACACAGCCACTCAAACTTGTTTGAAAGTGGTTGTGTCGAGCTATTTTGAGTACTGCTTTAGGGCAGCCACATCCGCTATCCACACAAAGGCTACACTAAAAGTTTTTCGGGCGCCTTTTTACAAAAAGGTGGCAACGGCCACAGCGGGTGCTGGGATTCCGAAGCAGAGCGGTGCACAGAGTTACAACTCTCGGTTACACTAAAAGTTTTTGGTTCCGCTTTTTACAAAAAGCGGAAAACTAATCGATGCTTACGAGCTCATAGGTGCGGCTACCGAGGCCGATTTTCTCGGCGTGCTCGATGATGTGGATGCCGTGGCGCGAGTTGATACGCTCAATGAGTGACGAGGCGTCGTCGCCCTCGCTCGAGGGGTACTCGAAGACCAAATCTACGCAGGCCTGGTCGAGCGCTACGGGGTCGGTGGAGGCAAGGATGCCGATATCCTTCATCTCGGGATCGGCGGGATGGGCGTTGCAATCGCAATCCACCGAGAGGTTGTTCATCACATTGATATATACCATCTTACCCTCATAGTAGTCGTGAACGGACTGCGCTGCGGCAGCCATTGCCTCAAGGAAGTGATCCTGCTCGGTCTTGCCAATGCCGGCCCAAAGCTCCTCTTTGGTCTCGATCTTACCTGCCGAGTGGATGTAGGCCTTACCGTTGGCGGAGGCCACACCAATAGACTGATTCTTGAGCACGCCACCGAAGCCACCCATAGTGTGACCCTTGAAGTGTGCAAGGTTAATCATCCAATCGTAGTTGGCAATATGGTCGCCCACGAGGTTGAACTTCAGATGGGTGGTGTCTTGAACGGGAATCTTCACCTCACCCTCCTCGTCCATAATATCGCAGGGGGCGATGTCGAAGAAGCCGTGGAGCTTGATGGTGTTCCAATGCTCCTCGGTGGTGTAGCGGGCACCGGGATAGGCCACATTACACTCAACGATGGTACCCTCAACCTTCTGCACAAGGTCTTTGATGAGGTCGGCCCTCAGGAAGTTGTGACCACCACGCTCACCGGTGGAGATTTTCACTGCCACCTTGCCCTCGTAGTCCACACCCAGAGCCTCATAGACCTTCACCAAACCCTCGGGCGAGATGTCGGTTGTCATATATACTTTGGGCACAGCGGGTTTCTTCTCTCCACAGGCAACTGCAACCACAGACAGTGCTGCAATTACTAAAATTTTTACAAAATTCTTCATCTCTTTATTAAATTAATTAAAAAACCTCCACCAGAGGCGGAGGTTTTATGGGTTACTAATGGGCGTGATTGTGACCGCTATGGTCGTGGTTGTGGTCGTGACCATCGCAGCAAGCATCCTGCTTGGAGTGCTCACCAACACAGGGGCCGGCCTTTGCCTCGGGCACTACAATATGCACATCAATCTTTGCGAGCTCCTCGACGAGTTTCTCACTGTTGGTCTTGCGGGGGTCAAAGGTAATCTCCACGGTCTTGGCGGGGACATCCACAACACAATCCTTAACACCCTTCTTGAAGGGGATTACATTGAGCACCTTCTTTGCGCAGTTCTCACAATCGAGGTCGGTGAGAAACTTAACAGTCTCGGTCTTCTTGGCCTTTTTGTCTTGGGCCGAGGCCACACCCACACCAAGGGTGAGAGCCAACAAAATCAGAAGTAGTTTTTTCATAGCTTATAAAAATTTTTGTAACAGATTCTATTAGTATAGGTTAAACCTTGCGCCGATGTAGAACTTGCGGCCCATCAGAGGACCCCACACAACCGACGAGTTGAAGTCGGGACCGAAGGGGTTGTTTGCACCAATAATGGGGTCGTTCTGCATATAGTTGAGGATGTTCTCGCAGCCCACATAGATATCCCACTGACCGATGCGGTGGCTCACCTGACCGTAGAACATTGGGTAGATGGGCGAGTACTCAGCGTGGGTGAAATCGCCATCCAGATTGGGCAACCTCATAGGACCGTTGAGCTGCGCCGTGAAGTCGAACACCCAACGGCGGAACTTGGTGGCATACTGCACATTCACAAGCCCCTTGAACTTACCAACCAGAGGCCTATCGACCAATAGCTGCTCGCCATATCTCTCGAGCGTGATGCGCGAGTCGGTGTAGCGGAAGGTGGTGAAGATATCGAGGCCCTCGGCGGGAGTCCACTGCACATCGAGCTGGTAGTTATTGGCCCACGAGGGAAGCTCGGTGTTGTAAATCAGCACCTTACCAAGGCTATTTTCCTGATCGGCATAGACCGTATTGCTAAACTGTGTGCGGAAGAAATCAACGCTCACCGTCAGGTCATTGTAACCCACAAGGCTCATAGTGTGGCTCAAGCTACCACCAAAGGTTGCGGCCTTCTCCACATCCTTACCCTCCTCCACGAGGTTCTCAATGGCACGCCCTGTGGCGAGCATCCAGATATTGTCCGTGAAGGGCATAACCCTCCTTGAGCCCAAGCCTGCCGAGGCCCTCAAGACGGTCTGGTCCGTGAAGTTATAGCGCAGGTGCATACGGGGAGTCACAATAAAATTATAACCCTTTGAGCCATCCTCCAAGGGGTAGTCCATCAAATCACCCCTCACACCTGCCACAACGGAGAGTTTGTCCTTGATGGCGTAGGTGTACTCGGCAAACAAACCGGGCTCGGTCATCTCACCACCATTGGTCAGAGGCGTAGCAAGCTGTACAACCTCCTCCTCGACATTGCGGGCCCACAACGAGCCACCGGCAACGAGCGACGAGCGACCCGAGAAGTAGTGCTGATAGAAGAGGTTGGCCCAGAAGGACTGATCAACACCATTGTAGGTGTTAAGACCGAAGTAGCTGTCCATCTTGAAGTTATCCATATCCATCACAAAGGCAAGGCTGGAGCGTTTTTCCTCCTCGTTCTCCTCGTCCCACACGGCAGCGCCCACGGGTTTACCCACCTTCATATAGAGGTTAAGGCCCATATTGTGAATCTCCGAGCCGTAGATCTGTTTTTCGGTGACCATCTGGTCGTAGCGCTCGGGGGTGTAGTCCATCTGACCGCCCACCCTATTCTCGTTCACAAACCTCCAGCCCCAACGCCACTGTGTACCATCGGTGGCCTGATAGAGCCAGCGGTTGGCAACATTCACCTGACGAGCCATAGGCAGATCGCGGAAGCCATCGCCGTTGTGGTCCATAGGCTGGGTGTCGCCCGAAAGGTGGAGCAACACATTAGTAGTGAGTTTCTTATCCTTATCGAAAGCGAAAGGCATTGCGATATTCACCTCGGGTTTGAGCTCATTGTCGAAGTAGAGATTCAGGAAGAATTTCTCCTCATCGGTGGGCTTGCGATACTCGAGGTTGATCTGTCCCGTAATGGCCTCGTGGCCCGCAGTAACCGAAGCGATACCCTTCGACACCTGAATCGAGTTGAGCCACATACCGGGGGTATAATTAAGGCCATAGGGGGAGCCGATGCCCCTCATAATGGGCCTATTCTCATCGAGAATCTGGGTGTAAGTACCCGCCAGGCCGAGCATCTTAATCTGGCGCGAGCCGCTCACCGCATCGCTATAACCAACCGTCACGGCTGCCGAGTTCTCAAAACTCTCGGCCAAGTTACAGCAAGCCATCTTACACAAGCCCGCAAAGCTGATATTCTCGCCCGCCATAATGCTGCTCTGGCGAATCTTATTGGCCGCAACGCCCTCAACCACAACAGCATCAATGCCAACGCCATCCGAGAGAACAAAGTCCACAACCTCCTGCTGCTCAACCTTCACAGTGCCATCCACATAGCCCACATAGGCGGCAACAAGCATATCGTGGCCCTTCACGCGGTAGAGCTCATAGCTACCATCCACCGCCGTAGTGGTACCCACAAGCGTACCCTCCCAAAAGACGCTCGCACCAATCAGTGGCTCGCCATTGGTATCCTTAACCACGCCTCTCACATTTTGTGCCGAGGCCATAGCGCAACTACCCACAAGGGCCAGCGCCAAAATCAAAAATCTATTTCTCATACTATCAAACAGTTCTCACTAAAGGTTCTCAAGGCAGTACTCCACCATCTTCTGTCGCACATTCACACTACCGTAGGGCTGCATCGAGTGGTTGTCGTCGGTGTAGACCATCATATCAATCTGCTTACCCGCCTTAACGAACTCGTGAACCATAGCATAGGCGTTCTGAATGTGAACATTATCATCGGCCGTACCGTGCATCAGCAGCAGTTTGCCCTTGAGGTTTTTGGCATAGCCGATGGGCGAAGGCTCATCGTAGCCCTCGGCATTGTCCTGTGGCAGACCATTCACACGCTCGGTATAGACCGAGTCGTAGTAGCGCCACGAGGTCACGGGGGCAACCGAAATGGCCATCTTGAAGGTGTCGGCACCCTTGAGGATGCAGTTCAGAGCCATAAAACCACCATAACTCCAGCCATAGACACCAACCCTCTCGCCATCCACATAGGGAAGCGTCTTGACATACTCGGCGAAGGCAATCTGGTCCTCGGTTTCGAGCCTACCCATAATGCCATAGGTGCTCTTCTTGAATGCGGCCGAGCGGAAGCCCGTACCCCTGGGGTCGCAATCCACCACGATATAGCCGTGCTGCACCAGCACATCCTCCCAATCAATCGTCCACCTATCCCTCACATCCTGCGAGCCGGGGCCGCTATACTGGGTCAGCAGCACGGGGTACTTCTTCGCGGGGTCGAAGTCGGCGGGTTTCTTGATGTAGGCATTGAGCACATCGCCACGAGGAGTAGTGAAGGTGAAAAACTCCTTCTGGGGAAGGCCAATCTCGGCAATATACTCCTTCAACTTGGCATTATCCTCAAGCGTGGCGATAAGTTTACCATCACCCTTGTGGAGAGTGACCGTATTGGGGGTCGAAGCGTTGGAGAAGTAGGAGATGTAGTACTTGCATCCAGCACTTGGCGAGATGCTGTATGTACCCTCGGTGGTCGAGAGTCTTTTCTTGCCCTTACCGTTAATCTTGATGGTGTAGAACTCCCTACGCAGGGGCGAGCCCTCGGTCGAAAGGTACCATATCTGCTTGTCGGTCGCACACACAACCTGTGTCACATTCCACTCACCCGAAGTGATGGGCTCAAGGCCACCCTTGCTGACCGACGAGAGGTAGAGGTGGTTGTAACCACTACGCTCGCTCATCACAAGGAAACGGTCCGAATCGGAGAGGAAGGTGATGGTGCCACCCGAGAGGTAGTCGATATACCTCTCATCCTGCTCGGCATAGATAATCCTCTGCTCCATCTCATCCCTCAAAACAACCTTCAGGTCGTTCTGCAGGCGGTTGATTACGAAGTAGTAGAGCCTGCCATCGGGGGTCCAGTCAAAGAAGGGGATATAGAGGTCGCCAACATAGTCTGTGCTGACATTGGTTGTGGTGCCGTCGGCCAGATTGTAGAGGTGGAGCGACACAAGAGAGTTTTCCTCGCCTGCCTTGGGATATTTATACTTGAACAACTCGGGATAGGCATTACCCGTGAGGAATTTCATAAAACCAAACTCCTTCACCCTGCTCTCGTCGCTCTTAAGGAAGGCAATCTTCTGACCATCTGGCGACCAGCAGAAGGCGTGGTCGATACCCCACTCCTCCTCATAAACCCAATCGGGCATACCGTTGATGATGTGGTTCCACTCTCCATCGGAGGTCACCGCCACGGAGCTACCATCCACCAGATTCCTTACAAAAATGTTATTATCCTTGACATAGGCAACCTTATCACCAGCGGGCGAGAAGAGTGCATAGCGCACCTCCTGGCTCTCATCCACATCCACAAGGCTCTTCTGCACCAGGTCATAGACCACATATTTCGAGAAGTGGGAACGGCGATAAAGGGGCTTGGAGTTAAGACGGAAGAGAATTTTGCTCTCATCGGGCGAGAAGGTGTAGTCGTTCGCCCAACCATTGATGCCAATCTCGCGAGTATTGCAGAGCACCTCGCCCTGCTGCTCGCCCTCATAGCTGTGGCGATAGATAATTCCCCCCTTCATTGTGGTATAGTGAGCACCGTCTCTCATCGAACGCACACCATAGACACTCTTCTGGGAAAACTTACCCGCAGCAATATCGGCATAGGAGAATTTGGGCTGTGCCACAACGGCAACCATCGCGGTCACAACCGCAAGCATTGTTACAAAAAATCTCTTCATAGTCCTTTATTCGGTTTATTCAGGTTGCAAAATTACTGTCATTCCCACCACCCCACAATACTCAATAATATGTGTTTTCGGGCTGGCTAAATACCAATCTTTAGTTACTTACACGCCTTGAGGCTCAAGTCGAGGCTCTTAATCTGGTGTGTGAGAGCGCCAACGGAGATGTAATCCACGCCCGCCTCGGCATAGGCTCTCATTGTTTCGAGGGTGATACCACCCGACGACTCGGTGCTGCAACGGCCTGCAACTTTAGCCACAGCCTCCTTGGTCTGCTCGGGGGTGAAGTTGTCGAACATAATCCTATCCACGCCACCTGCCTCAAATACAAGGTCGATATCCTCCAGCGAACGCACCTCACACTCGATGGGGATATTCTTACCCTTCTCGGCAAGATATTGTTTCACAGCCTTGATTGCGGGCACGATACCTCCTGCAAAGTCGATGTGGTTATCCTTGAGAAGGACCATATCGAAAAGACCGATGCGGTGGTTCTCGCCGCCGCCAATCTTCACAGCCATCTTATCCAGCACCCTCATACCGGGAGTGGTCTTGCGCGTATCAAGCACCTTGCACTGCGTACCCTCAACCACCTTGGCATAGACTGCCGTCTGGGTTGCCACGCCACTCATACGCTGCATAATATTCAGCACGATGCGCTCGGCCTGCAGGAGGGTCTGAATGCGACCCTCAACATAGAAAGCCACATCGCCCACCTTCACCCTCTGGCCATCGGTAATGAGAATGTCGATTTCGATTGTGGGGTCGAGGCGGCGGAACACCTCCACAGCAACCTCAACACCTGCCAAAATACCATCCTGCTTAACCAGCAGCCTCATCCTGCCACGGGCATCGGCAGGGATGGTCGAAAGGGAGGTGTGGTCGCCATCGCCAATATCCTCCTTGATTGCAAGCTCAATGAGTTCCTCAACAAAAGGTATATATTCTTTTTTCATACTGCTATTTTTTATCAACTTCACTTCTAATTTAACACGCATCCAACAAAAAAAAAGATTGGAGCATAAATATATTAGATATATTTATTTTGCAAAGATATGTATTTATTTCGATTTTTACTATCTTCGGGTCCCCAAAAGGGATTTTCTTAACCACAATCTTACATTTTATGCCTCGACTCACAACCAGAGAGTTTGTGGAGGCACTCTGTTTTGGCGACAAGATGTTCCGCACCCTCAAAGGTGTAGTGCCCCATCGGGGCCACTCTGGACGGATAAACTTTGTCACAGGCAGACACTCCATTCTACTCGATGCTGCGGTGCAGAACAGACGCTTCGGCATCAAGTGCTACACTCTGCCACAACCCCACCTCGGGGAGGTGTGCACCACACTCTCCTCCCTTCACAACAACATCATCATCCACCCCACAGCCCTTCCACAGGAACTCTGGGTGGGCGACCGCCATATAGACATTGCCCTCTACCCTTGGGTGGAGGGACACACGCTCGATTGGGAGATTCGCAAGGCGCTGCACGACGGCAACTCGCCCCACCTGCGACACCTTCTCGGCTCCTTCTGCCGACTCTCCGAAAGGCTCCTTGAGGGGGAGTGGCGCCACGGCGACCTCAAGTGTGAGAATATAATCGTTCGGCCCGACGGGGAGATGATTATGGTCGATTGCGACGCCCTCTACCACCCCACTCTGCCATTTCGTGGCGAGGTGGGCACTCCGCCCTTCATTCATCCCGCCCGAGGAGAGGCCTACGACAGTCACATAGACGACTACGCCATAGCACTCATTGCAACCTCTCTCGGAGCTTTGGCCACAAACCCCCGCTTGGCGGTGGCAGAGTGTATGGTAGCGGCCCCGAGCGAGCACAAAACAGGAGAGATTGCAAAGGCTCTAAAGCACGACGAGTACCTACTCTATTTGCTCGACGCACTTCACAGTAGCGACCACAAAATCAACAACTTAAAACAGATTATAGGATGTATAAATCGCAGATAACCCGTGCACACAAAGGGGCCATTGTATTACTGCTCGACCAATCGGGCTCTATGGCCGAGGAGATAGCCTTTGGGGGGCGAGTGATGACCAAGGCAGAGGCACTCTGCGAGGCCGTAAATGAGCTCTTGGAGGAGCTTGTAGGCCGCTGCAAAAGGGAGCATTTTGTGGGGGACTACTTCGATGTCGGCATAATTGGCTACTCGGGGGATGAGGCACGCCATCTGCTCGGTGGTGGCTTTATGAGCATTGTCAAAATCGACTCTCTCGACACCCAAACCAAGAGTCATCTCATCACGCGCACACTCCCCTCGGGCCAGCAGTTCCAAACCCTCATAGACAGGCGGGTGTGGATTACGCCCCAGGCCAAAGGGCGAACACCTATGGGAGCAGCGCTGCGCCTGGCTCACCGTATGTGTCAATCGTGGTGCAACAACCACCCCGAGAGTTTTCCGCCCGTTGTCATCAACATTTCGGACGGCGAGGCAACCGACGCCTCCAGCGATGAGATTATCTCACTGGCCGAGAACATCAAGGCTCTCGGCACCTCGGACGGCTCTACCGTGCTACTGAACATCCATCTGGCCACCGAGCAGGACAGCGCCCCACTCCACCTGTCGTTCCCCTCGGAGGGCTACACGCTGCCCGACAACCGCCACCTTCGACTACTGCACACCATCTCAAGCACTCTGCCCGAGCTCTACAATGAGGCTATCGCCCAACTCAACGGGGCCACACCACCCTTTCGTGGTATCTGTTTCAACAGCCCGATAACGGAACTCACGGGGCTTCTTGCCATTGGCACCATAAGTGTCGATATGATAATTTAACCGCCGAATAACCAAACACTTTCAAGACTTGCGACCCATCTCTGCATACATAGACGCCCTGGGGTGTAACCTTCAGAAATCACCCCATCTGCACACTCTGCATCTCAATCCCCACAAGGCCATAAAGACCACTATGCAAGGAATTAGCCTCCCGCTTGTCGGCAACGGGAAGGAGTGGACTCTCACCATTCCAGCCACCGCCTCATTCTCCCAACCGAGAGAGAAGATAGCCCTCAAGTGCCGAGCCACCCGACAAGAGGGCTCTCCCTTTGCGCCTGCCGAAATGATCCCTTGTGCGCTCACCATTTTCGACTCTCTGGGCTCGCCCCACACCTGCGACGGGGTGCTTCAGGAGACCCACACTCCCCTTGTGGAGTTCATTCGCCACAACTGCTCTTGTGCTCGTCGCGACCATCTCCGCGTTGCCATAGAGAGCATTGCCTCGGCCTTGGAGCAGGGCCTTCGTCACGGCAGACTTTGCCGAGAGAACATCTGTTTCGACGAAAAGGGAGCGGTGCGCCTTGCCGACTACCCGATGGTGACCTCGGCCACCTCCTCCGACTTTCACACT
>JAZQZA010000037.1:0-14119 GCA_045633765.1 Tidjanibacter sp.
CCCACACCGGGGCCACCGCCGCCGTGAGGCATTGCAAAGCTCTTGTGGAGGTTCAGGTGGCACACATCGGCACCGATGAAGCCGGGATTGGTGAGGCCCACCTGTGCATTCATATTAGCGCCGTCCATATATACCAGACCGCCGTGCTCGTGAATAGCATCAACAATCTCCCTGATGCGGCTCTCGAACACACCGTGGGTCGAAGGATAGGTTACCATAAGACCTGCCAACTCGCCCTCATACTGTTCGGCTTTGGCCTTCAGATCCTCAACATCGATATTACCCTTATCGTCGCAGCCCACGCCCACAATCTTCATACCTGCCATTGCAGCCGATGCGGGGTTGGTACCGTGTGCCGACGAGGGGATGAGGATGATGTTGCGGTAGCCCTGCGAACGACTCTGGTGGTAGGCACGCATAATCATCAGACCGGTGTACTCACCCGCAGCACCCGAGTTGGGCTGCAAGGTGCAACCCGCAAAACCTGTAATAACCGAGAGGTCTTTCTCCAACTCGGCAATCATTGCGAGGTAGCCCTCGGCCTGTGCCGTAGGAGCAAAGGGGTGCATATTTGCAAAGCCTGCCAGCGAGAGAGGCATCATCGTTACGGCAGGGTTGAGTTTCATAGTACACGAACCGAGCGAAATCATACTGTCGGCCAGCGAGATATCGCGGTGCTCAAGGCGTTTAATGTAACGCATAAGCTCGGTTTCGGAGTGGTATTTCTGGAATACGGGCTCGGTCAGAATTGCGCTCTCGCGGCGGAGCGAAGCGGGAACAACAGTTGCCTCCTCGTCAATCTTTACACTCTTGGGAGCCTTCTTACCTGCCGCCTCGGCAAAGATAGCCACAACCTCAAGGGCCTCCTCATCGGTGGTCACCTCGTCGAAGCTCATCCTCACCCTATCCTCGGCGGGATAGAAGAAGTTGATACCCCTCGAAAGAGCGATGTCCGAAACAACGGCTGCCTCGGCCTCAACCTCCAGAGTGTCGAAATACTCCTCGCTGCGGAGCACAAAGCCCAGAGCCTTCAGAGCCTCGGCAACGGCCACAGTGCGCGAGTGGATATGTTTAGCAATGCGCCTCAAGCCCTCGGGACCGTTATAAACGGCATAGAAACCCGACATCGAAGCCATAAGGGCCGAAGCGGTACAGATGTTCGATGTTGCCTTCTCGCGTTTGATGTGCTGCTCACGAGTCTGGAGCGCCATACGCAAGGCACGATTGCCGAGCCTATCCACCGAAACGCCGATGATACGACCGGGCATATTGCGTTTATAGGCATCCTTGGTTGCCATATAGCCTGCGCTGGGGCCACCAAAGCCCATAGGCAGACCAAACCTCTGCGACGAGCCAACAGCAATATCGGCACCCCACTCTGCGGGAGCTTTCAGCACAACAAGGCTCATAAGGTCACACACGGCCGCAAGTTTAGCACCGGCAGCGTGGGCCTTCTCGGCAAAGGCTGCATAGTCCCTGAGTTCACCTGCGGCAGCGGGGTACTGCACCATTGCGCCGAACTCCTTACCCGAGAACTCATAGGTTGCATAGTCGTCAATAACGATCTCAATGCCGAAGGGCTCGCTACGGGTGAGCAGTACATCGAGGGTCTGGGGGTAGATGTTGCTATCCACAAAGAGCACATTCACACCATTCTTCTGCTGGTCGCGGCTACGCAGAGCAAACATCATAAGCATTGCCTCGGCAGCGGCTGTCGCCTCATCCAAGAGCGAGCAGTTGGCAATCTCCATACCTGTCAGCGACACAATCATCGTCTGGAAGTTCAGAAGGGCCTCCAACCTACCTTGCGAAATCTCTGCCTGATAGGGGGTGTAGGAGGTGTACCACGAGGGGTTCTCAAATACATTGCGGAGGATGGCTGCGGGCATCGAGTTGGGATAGTAACCCATACCGATAAACGAACGCAGCGTCTGGTTCCTATCTGCCAGCGAGCGGATGTGGGAGGCAAACTGTGCCTCGGTCATAGGCTCATCCAATGCAAGGGGTTTGCGAAGACGGATGCTCTGGGGCATAACCTGCGAGATGAGCTGCTCTACGCTCTCAACACCGATAGTCTTGAGCATCTGCTGGAGGTCGTGCTCCGAAGGGCCAATGTGGCGATTTACAAATTGTTCTAACATAAGTCTATTTGGTTAAATTTTAGGTAATTGTTTCAATTCAACAAGTTGAGAGTTGAAAGTTGAAAGTTGAAAGTTAAATCTCAACTTTCGAAGTTTTAATTATCGAGGTTAGAAGTGCAATAATCTCTCTCAAATCATCTCTCAGCGACTCAAACTCTCTTTGTTCAATAATCTCCATAGAGAATATCCAGCCAATAGGCAGTTTCATCAGCCTCTTTCAGAGCAATGGAGAGTTTATGCACAAAATCCTCTCTACTTTGGGCGTTTTGACTCTCGCTAACATTTGCACCTATACTAGTACCTGACTTCAAGATCTGTCGCACCAAGTCGTAATAGCACCTTTTCTCCTCTTGCAAATACCTTACAAAGCGAACTATGCGTATTGCAAACTGCTTACTCTTGTACTTTACAGTCTTCTGTTCATCCATACCGGTTAAGCTTACATTTTCAGTCAAAACAAATTTTCAACTTTCAACTTTCAATTTTCAACTCGTAGCGCTAATTCAGCGCGGCGGCTATAGCCTCGGCCATCTGGTCGATGGCGCCTTGGAGTTTCTTGCCAATCATCATACGCATCATCATATTCAACTCGGCGTGGAGCACAATGCGCATACGGGTATCGTAGGGAGCCACCTCCTTGAGCTGGAGCCAGAAGGTGAAATCCAGAGGTGTACCCTCGTCGCCCTGAATCTTAATGGTCTTATTGGGCTCACGCTCCACCATCCTCAGTCGGGCAGTCATCCCCTTAACCTTAAACGAGCACACATCATCGTTGGCACTCCACTCCTCAACCTTATCCTGAATCATCGGTGTAAAGTTGTCAAAAGAGGAGAGAGCCATATAGATTTGCTCGGCCGAACGGCGTATCTGTTGTTGCTTGCTTTCGTATTTTTCCATCGTATAAATTTGTAATTGTGCCATAAAATTAGTTATTTTGTAGAGTTATGCGACTATTTTTTGAAAATAAATTTTTCAATTTTCTCCGAGTGGCTGATTTTGCGACACTTAGCAACAATGCTCCAGGAGAGAATTTATGCCCCAATCTAAAGATTGAGGCCAACTCAACGCCCACACCCGAAGAGTTGCTCGAGGCCATCGGCTCCGAGAGAAAACTCTATGTGGTGTGTGAAAATCCCGAGAGGTGTTTCGAGAATTTCTGCTCACAACTCCCTGTGGTAAGAGCCGCGGGCGGCATCGTGGAAAACAGTAGCGGCGATGTGCTCATTTTGACCCGCAAGGGGTGGCGCGACCTACCCAAAGGCCACATTGAGGAGGGAGAAAGCAGCGAGGAGGCAGCCGTGCGCGAAGTTATGGAGGAGACGGGGCTTCAGGAGGTCGAAATCGTCACTCCGCTCCACACCACCTACCACTTCCACAACGCCTATGGCCGCTGGGAGATTAAGCAGACCGAGTGGTTTCTTATGTACTCGCCGGGCGACTCCCCGGCCATCACCCCCGAGCAGGGCGAGAACATAACCGCCGTTGAGTGGTTGAGAGGTCGCCGACTATGGCAGGCGGTGGATAGCAGTTACTCCACAATCAAGGAACTTTTTGAAAAATATTTAGAATACAAAATACAATAATTAAATAATTTTACTAACCTGATATGAAATTTACAAATTTATTAAAAACAACCGCTTTGGCACTCCTTCTCACAGGGTGCGCAGGCAACCAAGCTAATTTGGAAGTTATGGAGTTCACAAACAACCTCACCGCCGAGGAGATTGAGGCAGGCAAGTTCACCCCCGAGGTGATGTGGAAAATGGGCCGCGTAGGTGGTCAGACACTCTCGCCCGACGGCACAACCGTAGCCTTCACAATCACCTATTACGATATGGCCGAAAACAAGGGCACAACCAGCATCTATCTGATGCCCGCCGAGGGTGGCGAGGTAGTGCGCCTTGTGGAGGGTTCCTCACCCAAGTGGGTGAACGACCGCCTCTACTATATGGCTGGAGACGGCCAGGTGTGGAGCATTACTGCCGATGGTAAAAACAACACCCAGATTACTGACATTGAGGGCATTGAGAGCTTCGGCATCGCCCCCACAGGCAACATTATGTTCTTCACCAAGAAGGTACACGTTGTGGACATCAAAGGCTCGGACATCTACGCCGAGGCCGACAAGTCGAAGGCACGCATCTACGACGACCTGATGGTGCGCCACTGGGACTATTGGGATGAGGGCAACTACTCCCACATCTTCATTGCCAAACTTGGCGGCGGCCTCGTAAAGGAGGGTAAGGATATTATGGAGGGCGAGCCTTGGGATGCACCTTTGGCACCCTACTTCGACGCCGAGGAGATTGCCTGGAACAACGCCGGCACCGCCCTTGCATACACCTGCAAGCACCTCACAGGCGCCGAGTATGCCGTATCGACCGACTCGGACATCTTCATCCACTATGTAGACAGTGGCAAGACCCGCAACATCTGCAAAGAGTGGGGTAAGATGCCCGGCTATGACAAATATCCCGTATGGAGCCCCAACGACCAGATGATTGCCTTCCGCAGTATGCGCCGCGCAGGCAACGAGAGCGACAAGGAGCGTCTGTTCTTGTGGAACTCCGCAGATGGCTCAATGAAGGACCTTACCGAGAACTTCGACTACAATGCCACCAATGTTGTATGGGAGGGCGACAACACCCTCTACTTCGTGAGCCCCATCACTGCAACCCACCAGATTTGCCGCGTGACAACCGCCGGCAACGATGTGGAGATTCTCACCTCGGGCGACCACGACATCAACTCCTTCACCAAGGCGGGCGATAGGATTGTAGCCCATATGAATACCATTATGAAGGCCCCCGAGCTCTACGCTGTGGAGGATGGCGCACTGCGTCAGCTGACCTTCATCAACCAGCAAATCTACGACAATATCCCTATGGGCAAGTGCGAGAAACGCTGGGTTAAGACCACCGATGGCAAGCAGATGCTCGTTTGGGTAATCCTTCCTCCCAACTTCGACGAGAATCAGAAATACCCCACCCTGCTCTACTGTCAGGGCGGCCCCCAGAGCGTCGTGAGCCAATTCTGGAGTTACCGCTGGAACTTCCAGCTGATGGCCTCGGAGGGCTACATTGTGGTTGCCCCCAACCGCCGCGGACTCCCCTCGTTCGGTCAGGAGTGGCTCGACCAGATTTCGGGCGACTATAGCGGTCAGAACATCCGCGACTACCTGGCTGCCATCGATGATGTTGCCAAGGAGCCCTGGAGCGACGAGGAGCGAATGGGTGCTGTGGGTGCAAGCTACGGCGGCTACTCGGTTTACTACCTTGCAGGCCACCACGAGGGCCGCTTCAAAGCCCTCATCTCCCACTGCGGCATCTTCAACTTCGAGAGTATGTATGGCCACACCGAGGAGATGTGGTTTGTGAATAACGACTACGGCGGCGCATATTGGGACAAGAACAACAAGACCGCACAGCGCAGCTACGCCAACTCGCCCCACAAGGCCGTAGCCAAGTGGGACACCCCCATCCTCATCATCACCGGTGAGCAGGACTTCCGAATCCCCTTCACACAGAGTTTGGAGGCATTCACGGCAGCAAAATTGCAGGGAGTACCCGCAAAGCTCGTAGCCTTTGAGAATGAGGCTCATCAGGTATTCAAACCCCAGAACTCCCTGGTTTGGAACCGCGAGTTCTTCGGCTGGCTCAATAAATACCTCAAGTAGTCCGTTATAGCTATATAGCCAAACGGCAACCCCACAAAAAGCGAACTTTAGACCATTTTTGACCACCATGAAAACCTACTTCGTACAAGACCGCAGGCCGGGCGACAATAGAGGAGATATAATCTTCGCTCTATTTGGCCACGCCACCATTGGTATCGAGTGGGATGGCAAGCACATCTACCTCGACCCCTGCTGCTCGGAGGCCGACTTTGAGCACCTGCCCAAGGCAGACGCCATTCTCGTAACCCACCACCACGACGACCATTTCGACCCCAAGGCAATAGAGATGCTCCGCACCGAGGATACCATCATTCTTGCAAATGAGGTTGTGGGCTGTCAGGTGCACAAGGCCGAGATTTTGGGCGAGGGCAACCGTACATTTATGGACTCGTGGCTGGCAGTGGAAGCTGTGCCCGCCTACAACATTGAGCGTCCGCAGTACCATCCCCGCTCCAGGGGCGACAATGGCTACATCGTTGAGGTTGCCGGCAGGCGTATCTATGTGGGTGGCGACACGGAGCTCACCCCCGAGATGATGGCACTGGAGGATATCGACTACCTCTTCCTGCCCGTTAATCTCCCCTATACAATGACGGTTGATATGGCCATCGAAGCGGCACGCACCATCCACCCCGCAGTCTTCTACCCCTTCCACACCATCGGTACCTCCCACGAGGAGCTGATGCGCATCCCCGAAGCGCTCAAGGAGGAGGATATAGAGGTTGTGGTAATGCCTATGGAATAGAGCGAGGGGAGCCCTCTTGCGGCTCCCCTATTGTTCAACAACAGGAAAGCGACACCGAAGTTTGCATTTTGCAAATGTCGGTGTCGCTTTTGAACTTTTATAAAGGAATCTCCTGAAAGATGTGCTCGCTACTCAACATAGAGGACCAAACCCTTGAGATACTCGCCCTCGGGATGGTAGATATTGATGGGATGGTCTGTGGGCTGTGTGAGCTGATGGAGAATCCTCACCTTACGACCTGCGATGGCCGCCGCCGAGAACACCGCCAAGCGGAACTGCTCCTTGCTCACAGCCTGCGAACAGCTGAAGGTAAAGAGAATACCACCCTTGGCAATCTTCTCCATAGCCCTCGCATTGAGCCTCTTATAGCCCTGCAACGCATTACCCAGCACTTTGTGATGCTTGGCAAAAGCAGGAGGGTCGAGAATCATCATATCATACTCGCCATCCTCAACCGTACGGAGGAAGTCGAAGGTATCCATCGCTGCGCTCTTGTGGGGTGCACCCTCAGGGAAGTTGAGCGCCACATTCCTATCCACAAGTTCAATCGCAATGCCGCTACTATCCACGCTGGTCACACTCCTTGCGCCACCGGCAAGTCCGTAAATCGAAAAACCGCCCGTATAGCAGAAGGTATTGAGCAGGTTGCGGCCCTTGGCGTAATGTGCCACGAGCTCCCTATTGGCCCTCTGGTCAATAAAAAATCCCGTCTTCTGGCCCTTGGCCCAATTTACCGCAAACTTGTGGCCGCCCTCAAGCACAACCTCCTCGCCCTCACCGTGGCCCCAAAGATAGCCATCCTCGGCATCCACCTCGGCCTTATAGGGCATCGTCTGTGAGCTCTTATTATAGATAGCCTTGAGATTCTCTCCATAGTTGGCCTTAAGGGCCTCAACAATCTCACTCAATGAGAGATACATACCGACACTATGGCACTGAACGACAGCCGTCGAGCCATAGACATCCACAACGAGTCCGGGAAGGTTGTCACCCTCGCCGTGAACCAGGCGATAGCAGGTGGTCTTATCGGCACCCACAAGGCCCAACGCACGCCTCACCTCCAAGGCAGAAGCTATGCGCCCATTCCACCAGCTCTGGTCGATACTCTCCTGCTCAAACGAGAGCACCCTCACAGCAATAGAGCCCACCTGTGAGTGACCTCGGGCTATGAATTCGCCCGACGAGGTGAAGACATCGACAATCTCACCCTCCTCAATCTCCTCGCTCACCCTTGCGATAGCTCCCGAGAAGACCCAGGGATGGCGACGCATCAGGGACTCTTCCTTACCTTTTTTGAGATATATTTTTTTGCTGTGATTCATTGTATAGCTATTTTGCAGATTGAAGTTTATTATACATTTCCAGACAAATCCACGCATCCGTAGCGGCATAGCGCAGCTGTGCAGCGGTGAGCTCTCGGGCCTCCCAATTGCTCAACCTTTGTGCCTTCGACACCCCCACACCGAGAATTATGGCCGCCATCTTACGAAGGCTCTTATCCTCAATACCAAAGGCTTCGACCTCCTTCTGGAGTTCCACAAAACCTGCCGCGCGGAAGTGGCGCATCTTATTGAGATTGCGGATGTCGCCCTGCACATCCACACCCACCTTGAGAATCTTTCGGCTCTCGAAAATTCGCATCAGACACCTCTCCATAGGCACCGCCCCGAGCCTTATGAGGTAACATACATTGGCGGTGGAGAGTTGGATAAGCGACACATTGTAGCTCACACCCGCCTTAAACGAGGGGCGTGTTTCGGTGTCGAAACCAATGATTGCCTCTCTCGAAAGGTGCTCACACGCCGCCTCGAGCCCCTCGTGGGTATTGACAATCACAATCTTACCCTCGAAGCCCACAACCGGCAGATTCTTAATCGCCTCGGCATCTATGCTATGTTGAAACTCATTCTTCATTTTCGGCCACAAAATTACCTCTTTATCTTGAGATTTCCACCCCTATCGGTATAAATTTTCTCCTCCTCGAGCAGCCTTTCGACCACTTCGGCCACCGAACTGCTCTCACACCTGAACTCACGAACCAGGTCACGAGGGGCAACAGACTCCCTCTCGGCAATAATCTCCAGAACCCTTTCGGCCGACACCTCGGCAGAGCCAACCGAACTGCCCTTGCGGCGAGCAAGACAGAGGTCACACGCGCCACAATCGCCAACACCGCTCTCACCAAAGTACTCCTGTATGTAACGACTGCGACACCCATCATCCATCAGAGCGTAGTTCATTATCGCCTCCATCCGCTCCTCGGCAGAGGCCCTGCGGTGGATGTAGCTGTCAGGCGAAATGAACAAATCCCTCTTGGGCACCCTATCACAAAGCAGTGTAAGGATGGGCGAATAGCTACTCGGCACATAGCGGATGATGTGCTGACGCCACAGATGTTTGAGCTCCTCGCGCACCTTCTCCACCGAGTAGCCACTATGGAGTGCAATCTCCTGAACATCAATGGGCCTAAACTCCGTAAAGACTCCTTCATAGAGCCTCATTACGGCCAGCAACACGCCCTCCATTTCACCCCTGCGGATGCGGTAGTCGTAGAGGTCCTCGCGACTCACACAAAACATCAGTCGGGCGCTATTTTCCCTCTCCTCCGAAAGCGACATATAGCCATTCTGGGCAAGGATTTTGATACTATTTTTAATTTGCTCGACGGTCAATCGTTCGGCATTTGCAAACTCATAGATGTTGAACTCTCGGCCCACACCCGCACCCTCGCCATAGGCAATCATCATTCGTGCGCAGATGCTGTCGTAGATGTGTTTGATGAGCTCCAGCGGTGGAAAGTCGCTCTCCACACGGCGTGTGGCATACCTCTCCTCGTCGCCCTCCAGCAACAACACCGCAAAGCTCCTGCGGCCATCCCTGCCGGCACGACCGGCCTCCTGATAGTATGCCTCCAAAGAGGAGCACATATCGTAGTGAACAACAGCCCTCACATCCCTCTTGTCGATACCCATACCGAAGGCATTGGTGGAGACCATAATCCTCTTTTCGCCCCTCTGCCACTCATCCTGACGCAGGGTGCGCTCCTCGTGAGGCAGGCCCGCGTGATAGAACTGCGCCGAGAAACCCTGCTCGGTGAGCCACTCACACACCTTCACACTACGCTCTCGGGAACGAACATAGACAATGGCCGCACCATCCACATTGGAGAGCACTCGGGAGAGTTGTTCCTTCTTATCGTCGCACCTACGCACCACAAACGACACATTGGGTCGTGCGTAGCTGCTGCGCATAACCCGTCCCTCCTTGAACTCCAACAGGCGCATTACATCCTGTGAGACCACCTCCGTAGCCGAAGCCGTGAGGGCCACCATAGGCACATCGGGCAGCAGATGGCGCAGTCGTCCCACCTCAAGGTATGAGGGGCGGAAATCGTAGCCCCATTGCGAGATACAGTGGGCCTCATCGACAGCAATAAGGCTCACCTTCATCTTCCTCACTCTCGCCTGGAAAACATCGCTCCCAAGCCTCTCGGGAGCCACATAGAGGAACTTCACATCGCCATAGACGCAGTTATCCAGCGCAATGTCTATACTTCTCGGAGTCATTCCGCCGTGCAGCGCCACCGCATTGATGCCCCTGCGCGAGAGGTTATCGACCTGGTCTTTCATAAGGGCCACAAGCGGTGTGATAACCACACACACTCCCTCACGGGCCATTGTGGGTACCTGATAGATGAGCGACTTACCCGCACCTGTGGGCATCAGCACCAGAGTATCTTTCCCCTCCAGCACCCTCTCGATGACCTCACGCTGGCCCGGGCGGAACTCATCATAGCCCCACCACTTGTGCAACACCTCATATATATTAACTCCGCTCAATGCTCTCAACCGTTAGAAAAACTCCTCTCTCAAAGGGTATGTATTGCGTCGCAGCTCGAACTCCTCGGGCTGGTTTTTCATCCTCCGACTCTCCTCCATAAGATGGCAGTGGTCATCGATGCGCCCACACATCTCCTCCCAGGTAATGGGCTTCTGAGAGGAGGGATTCACACCCTCGGGATACCACCCTGCAAGGGAGTCAATTCCGAGCCTTTCGGCAAGCGACTCAATCACGATGGCCGTTGCATTGGCCTTACCCTGTGCCGAGTAGCCTGCAATGTGGGGTGTCGAAATCTCGGCCACCTCCAAAAGCTGTCGGCTAATAGCATCGGGCTCCCCCTCCCATACATCAATGCAGAGAGTCAGGCGGCCACTGTGGGCGATGAGTGCCTTGGTGTCGGCCACCTCGCCACGCGAGGCGTTAAGCAGCGTAGCACCATCCTTCATCAGCGCCAATGTGTGGTCGTTCATCAGGTGGAATGTGGGATTCTCGCCACCTCTTAAAAGTGGTGTATGGAGCGTCACGATATCCGACTCACCAAGCAACTCTTCCAGAGGAACATAGCCATCCTTCATACCAAGCCCCTCTGCCCTCTCGCGGGGTGGGTCACTACACAGCACCCTGAAACCCCAACTGCGGGCATACTCCACAACGAGTGAGCCCACATTACCCACACCAACCACGCCCAGAGTCATCTCCTCGGGCCTCCAGCTCTGCACCTCGGCAAGGTGGGCCAGAGCGGCCGACACCCACTGCAACACCGCCCTGCGATTACACCCCGCAGCGCTCGTGAACTTCACTCCGCGCGAGGCAAGGTAGGGTTGGTCGATGTGGTCATAGCCGATTGTGGCAGTACCCACAAACTTGAGGTTGCGGGCTCCATCCAAGAGGGCTGCATCGCACCTTGTACGGGTGCGAACAATGAGCGCGTCGGCATCTGCCACATCCTCGGGACGGAGTGTGCGGCCATCGACACTCACCACCTCGGCATAGGGCGCGAGCGTCTCGGCAGCATAGGGGACAAATTGGTCAATAAGGATTTTCATAATCCACAAAGATACTAATTTATCTCCGAAATCAACCATCCAATCCCCATATTTTCACGGAAAATGAGCCAGGGCGGTATAATCTTCAAAATGTTTCGTTACCTTTGTGGCCACAGCCACCCACCCCCACCCAAGGGAAAATGGCCGCAAAGTATTTAATCACAACCGCTTCGAAAACAGAACAAAGATGTCGCTATACACACGGGTTATCCGCCCGATACTATTCATCTTCCCCGCCGAGAGCGTACGCAACTTCCTGCTTGCGCTGCTGCGCATTGTGGGAGGCACCCTGCTGGGCGAGTGGCTGCTCGGCAAGCTCTACTCATTCCGCCACCCCTCCCTGGAGAAGGAGGTGTTCGGTGTGAGGTTCCGCAACCCCATAGGTGCCGCTGCGGGACTCGACCGCGACGCCAGAATCTACCGTCAGCTCGGCTCCATAGGCTTCGGCTTTGTGGAAATCGGCTCGGTAACCCCAAAACCACAACAGGGCGACATCCGTCCCCGCCTCTTCCGCCTCCCCGGCAAACGAGCCATTATCCACCGTATGGGACAGCCCAACTGTGGCATTGAGCAGGTGATTGAGCACATCCGCCGTCGTGCCCACGGACGCAAGGTGGTCGTGGGTGCCAACATTGCCCCCAGCACCCATTTTGCACGCGAGAACACCACCCGAGAGTACCTGCGCACCTTCCGCAATCTCTATCAGTATGTGGAATACTTCACCGTCAATGTGAACGCTCTGATCCCCCCCAGCGAGAACTACTCCGAGGCCGACAGAGCCCTCGTGGAGGAGATGCTCGAGGCACTCTTCGACTTCCGCCGCGGACAGAACGACTACCGCCCCATACTGCTGAAGATTTCACCCGACTGGAGCTATGAGCAGATTGACGATATGGTCAAGATTCTCATCGACACTCCCCTTGACGGTCTGGTAGTTAGCGACTCTTCGGCCAACCCCGGCAACATTCTCACTCCAAAACAGCAGAGCCGTATGACAGGAGGCTCCCTCTCGGGTGCACCTCTTCTGGAGAGGACCATTGAGCTTGTGAGGTATGTGTGCAGCAAGATGGACTACAGCTACCCCGTAATCGGCGTGGGTGGTGTAATGAGCGCCAAGGATGCCCAGCGCCTTCTGGATGCGGGAGCAAGCCTTGTGCAGTGCTACTCGGCACTTGTATATGAGGGCCCTGCGTTCCCTGGTCGCGTATGCCGCCAGATGGCAGCCCCCGCAATAGCCCAGGAGAGAGCCCAAAAGAGGGCTAAATAACCAATCGGAACACTTCCACAAAACATAATATGAAAGCAGATATTCTGACCATTGGCGATGAGATTCTCATCGGCCAAATCATTGATACCAACTCGGCTTGGATTGCCGCACGCCTCGGCGAAATCGGACTCCCCATAAGGCGCAAATACTCCATTGGCGACACCGCCGAGGAGATTCGCGATGCCGTAACCGAATCACTCGCCAAGGCAGAGGTTGTAATCATCACCGGTGGCCTCGGCCCCACCAAAGACGACATCACCAAACACACCCTTGCAAGGCTCTTCGGCTCACAACTTGTGCGCCACGAGGAGACCTTCGAGAGGGTGGAGAGGATGATGAAGGCTCGTGGCATTGAGTTCAACGAACTCAATCAAGGTCAGGCACTTGTGCCCGAGTGCTGCACCGTACTACCCAACCACAAAGGTACCGCTCCGGGTATGTGGTTCGAGCAGGACGGCAGAGTTGTCATCTCACTTCCCGGCGTACCTTTCGAGATGGAGGCTCTGATGATGGAGAGCGTACTACCCAAAATCCGCGAACACTTTGCGCTCCGCTCGGTGGTCCATAAGACGGCCATAACTTTCGGTATGGCAGAGAGTATGCTGGCAGCCAAGATCGCCCCCTGGGAGGAGTCGCTCCCCAGCCATCTGCATCTGGCCTACCTCCCCTCCCCTTCGCAGTTGCGACTCAGGCTCTCGGTCTATGATATGGACCAGCAGGAGGCCACAAGGGAGATAGACGAAGCCTTCGAGCGCCTTATGCCACTGCTGGGCGACCTGTTTGTCGGCTGGGGCGAGGAGAGCGTGCAGAGTGCCGTTGCAAAAATTCTGCTCGAAAGGGGCCAGACTCTCGCAGCCGCAGAGAGCTGTACGGGAGGTGCATTGAGCGCCAAGTTTACCGCAATGAGTGGCGCCTCGGAGTACTTCTGGGGCGGTGTGGTGAGCTACGACAACAGCGTCAAGGAGAATGTGTTGGGCGTTTCGCGACACAATCTCGAAAACTACGGCGCAGTCAGTGAGCAGGTTGCTCGCCAGATGGCCGAGGGTGTAAGGCGTGTGTGCGGCACCACCTATGGCGTGGCCACTACGGGCATTGCAGGTCCCACGGGTGGCACCCCCGACAAGCCTGTAGGCACCGTGTGGATGGCAGTTGCAGGCCCCAACGGAACCTCGGCAAAGGTGATGATTCACGGCAAAGTGAGAGCGGTAAATATCGAGCGCGCCGCCTCAGCCGCAATCAATATGCTACGACTCGAGCTGCTGAAAGCCTAACAAAAAACCTCGCAAAATTTTGCAGGGTTTTTTGTTAGGGGATGGATAGCAGAGCAGAGGATGGGAGAAATGGGACTTATGGGCCCCATTAGCCCTATTAGCCCCTTTTTGCCTTTTCAATTTTCAACTTTCA
>JAZQZA010000038.1:0-4760 GCA_045633765.1 Tidjanibacter sp.
CTGGAAGAATGTTGGTAACACCGGTCTTTACCTCAATGGTTGGGATGCTGTTGTTGAGGGTCGCTACTATCTCTGCAAAGCACACAATGGTCACCACTTCGGCGGTTTCCTCGAGGCTGCACGCTTTGGTCAGGCTTCTGCTCCCTATCCATATGGTAGCAAGACCAATATGCAGAACATCCAGGCTGCAGGTCTTGGTGTAAGCTACGGTTACTACTTCAAGCTCAACACCTACTGGGGTATCGACTGCACCGTTGGTATGGGTGCTGCTCTTGGTCGCTACAATGGTCGTGGTTGGACCGCTCTTCTCTTGCCCCGCGCACAGGTTGCTTTCGCTTACAAGTTCTAAGCATATTGCTTAATAGGCATACAAAGGGCTCGACCAATCGGTCGGGCCCTTGTTGTTTTGTGGCGTGGCACAATCTCGCGCGGTCGCACCCGAGCATAAAAAAGAGAGCCTCTTCCGCGGAAGAGGCTCTCTTTTTGTGTGACTTTATCGCTTACTCAACGAGCTTGATGTTGAGGTCAACGAGCTGTGCGGGGTCGATGGCGGTGGGGGAGTCAACCATCACATCGCGGCCCTGATTGTTCTTGGGGAAGGCGATGTAGTCGCGGATGGACTCCGAGCCGCCGAAGAGCGAGCAGAACCTGTCGAAGCCGAAGGCGATACCTGCGTGGGGAGGTGCGCCAAACTTGAAGGCGTTCATCAGGAAGCCAAACTGTGCCTCTGCCTGCTCGGGGCTGAAGCCCAGAAGGCGGAACATCTTCTGCTGCAACTCGCTGTCGAAGATACGCACCGAGCCGCCGCCCACCTCTACGCCGTTGCAAACGAAGTCGTAGGCGTTGGCGCGCACCCTGCCGGGATCGCTCTCCATATACTCAACATCCTCGGGCTTGGGCGAGGTGAAGGGGTGGTGCATCGCGTAGAAACGCTGTGTCTCCTCATCCCACTCCAGCAAGGGGAAGTCCACAACCCACATAGGCGCAAACTTCTTGGGATCGCGGAGGCCCAGACGGTCGCCCATCTCCAGACGGAGAACATTGAGGGCCGAGAGGGTGTGTTTCCTGTCACCTGCAAGGATGAGAATCAGGTCGCCACTCTTGGCGCCACACTTCTCTGCGATGGCGGTGAGCTCCTCGGGGGTGTAGAACTTGTCGATGCTCGACTTGATGCCGTTCTCGTCTATGCGAATCCACACCAGACCTTTGGCGCCAACCTGGGGACGCTTAACGAAGTCGGTGAGGGAGTCGATCTGCTTGCGGGTGTAGCCTGCGCAGCCCTCGGCCACGATGGCGCCCACATACTCTGCCGAGTCGAAGACCACGAAATCTTTGCCCTTAACATCCTCGGTGATGTTGTTGAACTCCATACCGAAACGGATGTCGGGTTTGTCGGAGCCATATTTCTCCATAGCCTCGTGCCACGACATACGGGGGAAGTCGTAGGTGATTTCCACGCCGAGCACATCCTTGAAGAGGGTCTTGGCAAAACGCTCAAAGATGTTCAGAACATCCTCCTGCTCCACGAACGACATCTCGCAGTCGATCTGTGTGAACTCGGGCTGACGGTCGGCCCTGAGGTCCTCATCGCGGAAGCAGCGCACAATCTGGAAGTAGCGGGCGTAGCCGGCCACCATCAGCAGCTGCTTGAAGGTCTGGGGACGCTGGGGCAGTGCATAAAACATACCGGGGTTGAGCCTCGAGGGAACGAGGAAGTCGCGTGCGCCCTCGGGGGTGGAGTTAATCATATAGGGGGTCTCAATCTCCATAAAGTTCTCACCCGAGAGGAAGTTGCGGGTAACCTGTGCCATACGGTGACGCAGCATAAGGGCATTTTTGAGGGGGTTGCGCCTCAAATCGAGGTAGCGATAGCGCATCCTCAGGTCGTCGCCGCCGTCGGTGTTGTCCTCAATGGTGAAGGGGGGTGTCTCGGCAGCGTTGAGCACCTTGAGTTCTGCTACGGCCACCTCAATCTCGCCGGTGGGAATCTTGTTGTTCTTGCTCGAACGCTCCAGAACCTGTCCTTTGGCCTGAATGACATACTCACGACCGAGCGTGGAGGCGGCCTCTTTCACCTCGTTGGAGCTGTTGTCGTCAACAACGAGCTGTGTGATGCCGTAGCGGTCACGCAGATCAATGAAAGTCATACCGCCGAGATTGCGTACTCTCTGTACCCAACCTGCGAGTGTTACCTCCTGGGAGAGGTGCTGAAGGCGAAGTTCGCCGCAAGTGTGTGTTCTGTACATACCTTATTTATTATATTGTTATTTTTTCCTATCTTTGTACGCTGTGAGCGAAAAATCTTTCAAAGGTACAAAAAAGATGGAAACGGAGTACACAATGGAGCATTTTTTTATGCAAAGGGCGCTTTCGGAGGCGCGCGCTGCTGCCGAGGAGGGGGAGATACCCATCGGTGCAGTGGTTGAGTGTGGTGGCAGGATTGTTGGCAAGGGCCACAATAGGGTGGAGGCTCTGGGCGATGCTACGGCCCACGCCGAGATGCAGGCCCTGACGGCGGCAATGAACACGCTGGGGGGTAAGTATCTGCCCGAGTGTACGCTCTATGTCACCGTGGAGCCTTGTGTGATGTGTGCCGGTGCGCTTGCGTGGAGTCAGATTGGCAAGGTGGTCTATGGTGCTGCCGACCCCAAGAGGGGCTATTCGACCTACTCCAACCGCATCCTTCACCCCAAAACGGAGGTTGTCGCGGGCCTGATGGAGGAGGAGTGTAGCGCTTTGATGGAAGAATTTTTCAAAAAATTGCGTAGGTAAATTGCATTTAACGCGAGTAATGCATAATTTTGTAGCTGATATTTCCGTTATTGGGGATAAAAGATAACGCAAGGGACAAAACTAATAACTAAACATAATCAGGTAACACAATGAAAATCAAACATCTTTTGGTTGCGGTTGCGGCTTTGTTTGTAAGCACCGCAGCATTCTCACAGGAGCCTTCCTTGGAGCTTAACAACGCTTATGCAGCTGCTATGGATGCTATTAGCGCAAAGGACTACGATGCTGCTATCGCATCTTTGAATCAGGCTTTGGATTTGGCGTTTGAGGAGGAGAATGCAGACTATGTAGTTAAGGCGCGTAGGTATATCCCCGTATGCTACTACAATAGTGGTAATGCCAAGATTAAAGCTAAAAACCTCGATGGCGCACTTGAGGACTATGCAAAGGCTATCGAGCTGGGTAACTTCTATGGCGACACCAAGACCGTGCGTAACGCCAAGAACCAGATTTCGAAAATCTATAAGAGCAAAGGTGCCGGTGCCTACAACAAGAAGAACTACGCTGCTGCTGCAGAGGTGTTTGCAAAGGGCTATGAGGCCAACCGTCAGGATACCGACCTGGCTCTCTACCTCGCTATGAGCTACTGCGAGATGGGTGACTTCACCAACGGTGTGAAGGTTTACACCGATATCATCGCTCTCGAGAGCCGTCACAGCAAATTTGCCAAACCCGCCGCTACTGCCAAGGAGAAACTCACCAACTACCTTCTCGTGAAGGCACAGGCAGAGAATAAGCAGGGAAACAAAGAGGCTGCTTATGCTACCCTCGAGACTCTCGTTGACGCTGTTCCCAGCTACAACAACCACATCTATCGTCTGAACACCGCAGCACAGTATAGCGATTGGGCTAACCTGGTGGCTTGGGGCGAGGAGGCACTTGCTTTCTGCACCGGTAGCGCCGAGCAGCTCAGCGACATCAACTACTTGATCGCTGTTGGCTACGACAGTATGGACGAGAATGAGAAGGCTGTTGAGGCCTACAAGCGCGTGACTGCCGGCAAACAGGTTAATGCTGCCAAGAAGCGTGCTGTTGAGCTCAACAAGTTCATCGCTGCCCAGAAGGCACAGAAGAAATAGTGCATTGTAGGCCATAAAGGTCGCCACTGCGACAGATAAAACCCCCGCACCTGTGACAGGTTGCGGGGGTTGTTTTTTTTGGTTAGTGGTTGCCTCTATGACTGCTATGGCGGCTATGGCTATGTGGACTATTTGTGGTGCTGTGTGTGCCAGGGGTAGGGGGGCTACTAATAGGACAAATAGGGCTTATTCGGATCACTATGGATGCTGGGGCTGCCAGGTGTGCTATGGCGGCAAGGGCAAAGAAAAAACCCTTGGGGGAGGCCCAAGGGTTTTTGTTGTTACTGTTTGTCGGCTCTGCGCTGAATGAAGCGCTGGACAATCTCTTCGTTCATATCGCGGAAGAGCATATGGAGCTTCTGCTCGGGGATGTTCTGAAGGTCCAGAATCATAAGCGCATCGAGAGCGTCGCAGAAGTCGTGGTCCACATTGTAGCCCACAATGCGGCTGCCGAGCTGGAGGTACTTCTTGATGAGTACGGGGATGGAGCGCTCGTCCTTCTCAATGTCGCACACAATCTTGTCGATGAGCGAGATGTTATCGACTTTCTCAATGAGCGAGGAGTTGATGGGGAAGTCGATGCCCTCTGCACCGGTACAGGGGTGGATGTGGGCGGCCACCTCGTGGTCGAAGTGTTGCTGGGTGAGGTGGGTCATAATTATCGTCTTGGAGGAGCGCTGGAACTCGCCCGAGATGGTCACGGGGCCCACCAGGTACTGTGCATCCTCGCAGGAGAACATTGTGTGGAATATGCCCTTCCAGAGCATCAGCAGCGATGTGGGTTTGCGCTGATAGCTGGCGGTGATGAACGAGCGTCCGAGCTCAACGGCGTGGGTGAGCATACCCTCCATCTCTTTGTTGTAGCGGAAGAGGGAGTGGGTGTAGAAG
>JAZQZA010000039.1:0-14348 GCA_045633765.1 Tidjanibacter sp.
ACGCGGCATGGCTGGTTCAGACTTGCGTCCATTGACCAATATTCCTCACTGCTGCCTCCCGTAGGAGTCTGGTCCGTGTCTCAGTACCAGTGTGGGGGATTAACCTCTCAGTTCCCCTATGTATCGTAGCCTTGGTGAGCCATTACCTCACCAACTAGCTAATACAACGCATGCCCATCCGTAACCATCGGAATTTTCAATATCAAATGATGCCATTCAATATATTATGGGGTATTAGACCAAATTTCTCCGGATTATCCCCCAGTTACGGGTAGGTTGCATACGCGTTACGCACCCGTGCGCCGGTCGCCACCAAGTATTGCTACTCGTGCTGCCCCTCGACTTGCATGTGTTAGGCCTGCCGCTAGCGTTCATCCTGAGCCAGGATCAAACTCTCCATTGTAAAAAAATTTAAATGTATTGTTAGAGTCCTGACTACTTCATTATCCATTTAAGGAATTGAATTGAACTTGAATGAAGTTTTTTCAACTTCATTGCTTTCTGCATTCTTTTTCTCTCTGTTAAACCAATAAATCAAAGAGCCGTTTTTGGTTCCTCCCCTTTCGGAGAGGCGCTAAAAAAATCGCCGCATTTTCTGAGGCGAACGTGGGTGCAAAGATAAAGCCTATTTTTGTAACCACCAAATTTTTTAGAACTTTTTTTGCTTTTGAGATCGTTTTTCTCTTTCGAGGTCGTTTTCTCTCAATTGCGGATGCAAAGGTAGCGACTTTTTTGAAACCTGCAAGCGTTTTGCCAAAAAAATTTACACTTTTTTGACACTTTTTTGCTAACTGCTTGATTTTCAATGCACGCATTGCTAAACTTTTTTTTGCCCGCCATCCTGACCGGGGGCGGAGAGCGTTGCAGGGCTAAATATATATAATATATAGGTATACCCAACAAATGCACCCAAGGCGTTATAGTTTGGATATTTTGGTTATCTTTGCGGTGCCACACAGAATCAAACTTTAGGTTTATGATTTCGAAACTACTACTCATTCTCTTCTACCTGCTGGCACCCGCCGGAGTACTCTGGGCTTGTCGCAAGGTGAAGGTTTTGGACAAGGTTGGTCCCGTATTGACGCTCTACATTCTGGGCGTTGTGATTGCCAACCTCCACATCGTACCCACCAACCTCGGCGGTATTCAAAAGACCCTTCAGGATGT
Source organism: Tidjanibacter sp. (assembly GCA_045633765.1). Taxonomy (GTDB): domain Bacteria; phylum Bacteroidota; class Bacteroidia; order Bacteroidales; family Rikenellaceae; genus Tidjanibacter. The sequence goes on from JAZQZA010000039.1 coordinate 1,168, forward strand.
GATGATACCTCTGGCAATCCCAATGATGCTCTTCTGCTGCAACCTCCGAAGCCTCAAAGCGGCCTCCACAGCCAAGGCTTTCGTAATCGGAGTCTTTGCCGTGACGCTGATGGTAGCGGTGGGATACTACCTCATCGGCAGCAAGCTGGGAGCCGACGCTCCCACCATAGGCGCCACCCTCATCGGACAGTACACAGGAGGTGCGGGCAACTTCGCAGCGGTGAATATGATGCTTGACGAGCAGGGGCTCTCGGAGGAGAAGTTTGCGCTTGTGAGCAGCTGCAACCTCATCGTATCGTTCTTCTACCTTATGTTCCTGATGGGCGGCGGCATTGGCATTGCACGCAAGATTGTCCACGGCAAGAGCATCAGGACCTACAACGACACCATCAATACCGAGGAGTATGTAAACGAGAATCCCTACAAGGATTTCGGCAAGAAGAGGAGCATTATCCAGCTCCTGAAAGCCTTCGGAACCTCCGTTGTGGTGGCTGTCGTGTCGCTCCTTGTGAGCAACCTCTTCAAGAAGGGAACCACAATGTTTGACCTGCTTGGCGGCGACTACTCGATGGTGGCACTCATCCTGTGCCTTACGACCATCAGCCTTCTGCTTACCTTCTTCAAGGAGGTGCGCTCGTGGGATAAGAGTTTCGATGCGGGTATGTACCTCATCTACATCTTCTGCCTGGCGATGGCTATGCTTGCCGATCTCTCGCAGCTCGACTGGAAATTGGGCCTCTGGGTGCTCATCTACCAAGCCATCATTGTCTTTGGCTCGCTCACGGTTTCGGTTTTGCTGGCCAAACCCTTCAAGGTGGATGCCGACAGTGCCGTCATCACCTCCGACACGCTCATCAACTCGCCCTTGTGCGTACCTATGATTGCGGCGGCGATGAAGAACAAGGATGCGATTATGGTGGGTATCACCAATGGTCTGGCGGGCTACGCTGTGGGTAACTACCTCGGCTATCTGGTCTACCAGCTTCTTATGACACTCTAAACCTTCTCAATCGACCCATAGGCGGGATGCTTCCGAGGGAGGCATTCCGCCTCTTTGTATCCCCACGATGTGGTGTTATTCGTGCCAAAAAGGTGGAATATTGACGCCCAAAGTAGGCCTTTTGGAAAAAATTGCTATATTTGACACGCCACACAACATTGGGGAGGCCCCCGAAAGAGGCCACACTTCCCCACAAAAACCCACACATTAACACTCCGCACAGGGCGGAGCAAGTACGCATTAAAAACAGTTTTACTTACTACTATGATGAAAGTACTTAGGATTATTATGGTCGTGGCTATTCTTGCGCTCAGTGGCTGCGGTCAGAAGGGCGGCGAGCAGAGAAAAGTCGAGACCGAAGGTCTGAGGATCACAGCCTCAACCGACAAAATCGTTGCCAACAACAAGAAGGGTGTGAAGTTTACTGTCACCTACAACGGCGTTCTCATCACCGAGCGCAACCCTCGCCTGACGGCTTGGGTGGATAGTACAGCAATGAAGCTGCCCGGGATGAAGTTCTCGACCAGCCAGGTGGGCACCCACAACATCCACTTCACCTACACCACTCCCGACAAGGAGAACCCCCAAACCCTCACCTCGGAAAATTATGTCATCAGGAGCGTTGCGCCCGCCTCGACAGGAGGACTTGCCGCCTTGGCACTCTTCTACATCCTCGCACCTGCGGGCGTTATCTGGGCGTGCAACCGTTCGAAGCTGCTGGGCAAAATCGGCCCTGTGCTGATTCTCTACTTCATAGGTATCATTATGGCCAACATCAACATCATCCCCGAGGGATGTATGGGCTTGCAGGATACCATCTCCACCATTGCCATCCCCCTGGCACTCCCAATGATGCTCTACAGCTGCAACTTCAAGAACTTCTCCATCAAGACCTCCCTGAAGATTACCATCATTGGCGTTGTGGCCGTAGCCCTCTCCTCGCTTGTGGGCTTCCTCACTCTGCGTGACGGCCTGGGCGAGGAGGCAGCAGTCATTGGCGGCTCCATTGCCGGCAAATGTACGGGAGGCACCCCAAACCTTGCGGCGCTGAAGGTTATGCTCCATATGGAGAACTCGACCTTCATCATCATCAACTCGTTTGATATGATCATCTGCTTCCTCTACCTCGTGTTCCTTATGGCCGCAGGTATTAAGCTGGCTCGCAAATGGCTCGGCAGGGGCATCTACACGAAGGATACGGTGGTCAATCTGGAGGAGTATGCCGAGGCCAAAAACCCTTATAAGGACTTTGGCAAGAAGGCAAGCATCAAACAGCTGGTTAAGGTTGTGATGCTGACCCTCGTGATTGTTGGCGCATCGTTTGCAGTTGCCACCTTTGCAAAGAGCTTCAACGAGCACATCTTCACCGTCGTTATGATTCTCACCATCACCACCCTCGCACTCATCTTCTCGCTCTGGCAGGAGGTGAAGAGCTGGGATAAGAGCTACGATGCGGGTATGTACCTCATCTATATCTTCTCGATTGTGGTTGCCTCGATGGCCAACTTCCGCACAATGAACTACGAGGGCGTGCTCTACATCGTCATCTTCCAGCTGATTGTTGTCTTCGGCTCTTTGGCACTCACCATTCTGGGCGGCAAGCTCTTCAAGGTGGACGGCGACACCACCATCATCACCTCCAACACACTCATCAACTCGCCCATCTTCGTACCTATGATTGCCGCATCGATGAAGAATAAGGATATGATTGTGGTGGGTGTAACCATCGGACTTGTGGGCTACGCTTTGGGTAACTACTTCGGCTACCTGATGTACTCGCTTATGACTATCCTCTAAACACCCAATAAACCAAACACATTGTAACTATGAAAAAATATATCTTGACAATCCTCCTTTCGGCGCTGACAATCCTCGGCGCGGAGGCACAAAAGAAAGAACAGGTGAAAACCGGCTGGAACTTCGGTCCTCTGCCCGCTGTTAGCTACAACTCCGACCTCGGATTCCAATATGGCGCACTGTGCGACTTCTTCTACTTCGGCGACGGTAGCACCTACCCCACCTACCTCCACAAGTTCAATGTGGAGCTCTCGCACTACACCAAGGGTGAGACTATTGCCCACCTCTTCTATGACTCGAAGTATCTGATTCCCGGCTTGCGCCTGACGGCCGCCGTGTCCTACTTGGACTCGGCAATGTCGCCCTTCTATGGCTTCAACGGCTACGCTTCGCCCCTCTATGAGAGCCTCACCAAAGGCAGCTCGTTCTACTATATGGACCGCACAATGTTGCGCGGTATCGCCGATGTGCAGGGTAGCATCTCGGACCGACTCACCTGGATGGCGGGCCTTACTTTCTGGAATGTGACCACCGGCGATGTGGAGCTCGACAAGTATAAAGGCGAGCACTCGCTCTACGAGGAGTATCGCCTCTTGGGCCTTATCGACAAAAGTGAGGTTGCAGGTACCCACCTCGAACTCAAGGCGGGTCTCGTGTATGACACTCGCGATATGGAGGCAGCACCCACCAAGGGCTACTGCGCAGAGGTTGTGGCAAGCTACTCGCCCGCACTCTTTGGTGACGCCGGAGCCTACGGCCGCATTATGGCCACTTGGCGCCAATTCTTCCCCGTCGTGGGCGACAGATTGGTGCTGGGCTACCGCCTTAATTGGCAGCAGACCTTTGGCGACGCCCCCTTCTACCTCCAGCAGACCACCACTCCCCTCTATCTGCGCCAGATTAAGAACGAGGGTCTGGGTGGCAAGAACTCCATTCGTGGTGTCCTCCAGAACCGTATTCTCGCCGATGGCTATGCGTGGGCCAACTTCGAGGCAAGGGTCAAGATTGTCAACTTCCGATTCATCAACCAGAACTGGTATGTGGCCCTCAACCCCTTTGTGGATGCGGGTATCATCACAAAGGACCGCAAACTCAACCAGATGAGGGATAGTCAGTGGGCCGACGACGCCATTGGTATCATCGAATCCTACCACGACTACGACAACATCCACGCCAGCGCAGGTCTGGGCCTCAAACTCGTGATGAACCACAACTTCATCATCTCGGTTGAGTATGGCAAGCCCTTCGATAAGCGCGACGGCAACGGCGGCCTTAACATCGGCACCAACTACATCTTCTAGACGCACACATCAATCCATACTCCAAGCGGGGCACCTTGTGGGCGCCCCGCTTCTGTTATACCACCGCTTTGGCTCCTTGGGGGAGCACATATCACCACCCCCAAAAAAAGGAAAGGAGGGTGAAATTTTGCGAAAGAAAAAAATTGCACTACCTTTGTGGCGCACAAAGCGGGGGCAATGCCCTGCGGTGTAGAAGGAAAGATGGCAGAGTGGTCGAATGCGGCGGTCTTGAAAACCGTTGAACAGCGATGTTCCGGGGGTTCGAATCCCTCTCTTTCCGCAAAAGGGCAAGATTAATTGCAGGGCTTCGATGAGAATCGAAGCCTTTTTTGTTTCTGTAGGCCTATCAAACTTGTTTGTAAAAGGCCTGCGGAAACAAAAAAAAGAGAACTCGCCACGGGCGAGCCTGCAATTAATCTTGCTTGTTTGCAAGGGCCCCGCGGCGAGCGGTGAGGGATCACAAGCGTAGCGTAGTAATCCCACGCGGGCCCTTGCAAACCTTTTGCGGAAAGAGAGGGATTAAAATCCCATCCACCTCTACATTCCCCCTAAATCCCCCTTTGACAAAGGGGGACTTGGTCGTTGGTTGCTGTTGCAACCAACGATAGCCCCGCGGCGAGGTGCCAACGGGCACGACGAATAAGGGTGGTGCATCCACCGCCTTCCCTTTGGGAAGCAAGCGCAGCGCAGTAATCCCATCCGACTGCCTTCTGACTGAAAAACCCACCTATAGCGCGGTGCAGTAATCCCCAAAATTTGCGGGGCGATTTTGCATAATATGAGCACATTCCCATAAAAAATCACATCGGGAGTTTTGGATTTCGCTTTTTATGAGTATCTTTGCGGGCTGTTTAACCAATTAAATTTTATCGAAAATGCCAAAAATGAAAACAAACGCCGGCGCGAAGAAACGCTTTGACTTCACCGGCACTGGTAAGATTAAGAGGAAACACGCTTATCACAGCCACATCCTTACCAAGAAATCTACCAAACGCAAACGCAACTTGGACTACTCGGCAATCGTAACTCCCGCCGACGCAGCCAAACTTCGCAAGCTCCTCGTTAAGTAATTAACCCGTAGAGCAATTGTTTAACCAAAGAGAGAATTAGCCCCGAAGAGTGGGAGAGAAACCCGCCGCTAATCTTTCGATTAAAACTTAAAATTTTATGCCAAGATCAGTAAATGCTGTAGCATCGAGAGCTCGCAGAAAAAAAGTTTTAAAACTTGCCAAAGGTAACTTTGGTTCAAGGGGAAATGTCTGGACAGTAGCCAAAAACACTGTCGAGAAAGGCTTGCAGTTCGCCTATCGCAACCGCAAAGAGAAGAAGAGAAACTACCGTAGCTTGTGGATTCAGCGTATCAACGCTGCTGCTCGTATGAACGGTATGACCTATTCTGAGTTTATGGGCAAGTGCCACGCTAAAGGTATCGAGATGAACCGTAAGGTTCTCGCCGACCTCGCGATGAATCACCCCCAGGCTTTCGAGAAAATTGTAAACACGGTTAAATAGTTTGCACCTTGCGTGCGAACTGACGGAGGGGCTCCCACAGGGAGCCCCTCCCTGTTTGTCCGCACCCCAGGAACCACCTGTGAAATAATTTTTTCTCACACCACTGACCCTCAACAAGTTGCCCTTGGGCGTGAGAGGTACAATATCGCCCAATAAGTATTATCTTTGTAGTGGGCAAAGCGGACACCGCTCCGAGCCCCTCAACAAAACATAGGTTTTCCTTATGAAACGATTTACTATTATCTTCTCTCGCCTTCTGGAGCACACACTTTTCCATCTGCCGCTATCGCTGTGGATATACTACAGTTTCGTAGACCGCCTATGCGGCTGGAGCGAGTGGAGCAGCACGGCGGACTGGGTTATGGGAGCGTGGTGCTTTGCGGTGCCGGTAATCTTGAGCCTCATTTTGCGGCGAGCACCGAGGGATCCGTTTGCCAACTTCTCGCGCGCACTATCGAGGGTGGACCTTGTTGCACTCCCCCTGCTGCTCATCTTTAGTTCCGTACTACCCCTCCCCTATCTAACCGAAGACTACCTCAAGGCCACCATTGCCGTTGCAGTCCTCGGGGCACTCATCATCTCGGTGGTTGTGAACTATCACCTCCACCAGAGGGCCACACTCCTCGAGCGCGAACTGGCCGAGAGCCAAGAGGAACTATCGGAACTGCGTCGCAACATAAGCCAAAAGTATGGCGAGCTGGGTGAGTATCTGACACTTGCATCCATCTCGGAGAACAACCCCGAACTCTTTATGCAACACTTTCGCACCTACTTCAATGTTGGCGAGGGGCTCTTTGGCAATCTTCTGGAGGTTGCCGACGGCTGCTTCGGCGGTCTTCTGAGCCACCTCTCGGGGCAACATCCCGAGGCCACACGCGAGGATATGGCGCTCTGTGCCTTGCTTCTCTGGGGCTTCTCTCCCACGGCCGTGGGGCTCGTCTTCGGCAACTCCAAGCCGTCGAGCATCTACAACCGCCGCTACCGCCTGCGCAAACACCTGGCCATCCCTCCCGAGCAGAATGTGGAGGGCTGGCTCGTGGAGCAACTGCGAGGACATAACCACCAATAAAGACTACCGACGACAGTCGACCGACCTAAGTCAAGAAAGGACTAAAGGGGCAAAAAGGGCCGAAAGGCATTATAGGACATTCCTTCAATTTTCAACTCCATATATCCCCCTCTAAGTTAGAGGGGGTGCTGCGAAGCAGCGGGGGCGTGTGTCCCCTCCCCTAAGTTAGGGGAGGGTCCGCAAGGCGGGGGAGAGGTCTGTAAATTTTCAATTTCATTTCTGTCTTAGGTCTGTTAGTCGTTAGTCTTTAGACTCTCGACCAAAAAAAGTTCACGGATAATAAAATTAATACCCGTGAACAAGGAGGAAAGCCAAAGGTGATTGACGGCAGACGGCAGACGGCAACGGTCGCCCCGGACTGAAGGCTAAAGACAAAAAAGAGGTGAAATATGATTTTTTTTGCCCAAAAGTTTGGCGGTTCAAAAATTATGTGTACTTTTGTGGGCTTTTCCGCAAAAGGGCAGAGTTCTTTAACATATCTGATGTTAACTAATCGTGAAATTTGCATCGCAAATTTGGCGAAACAAAAACTCTGACTTACCTTTGCGGCGAAGTTTTCAAGGTTCATTTAGGTTAGTAGTTTTAGGTTAGTGAAGGAAAGAGGGGACAAGGCGGGTCACCGCACCCTTATTTCCTTATTTTAAGCCCAGGTGGTGGAATTGGTAGACACGCTACTTTGAGGGGGTAGTGGCCGTTTTGGCCGTGCAAGTTCGACTCTTGTCCTGGGCACACAGCAAACCGCGCTGAACGAAAGTTCGGCGCGGTTTTGTTTTTATCCCCTTTTTTCATTAGCTTTGTAGGGAAACTTCAAAATCTTACCGCTATGAGAACCCTCAGCAAAACACTTTTCATCACCTTTATCACATTGCTTATGATTGCTTGTGGAAAGAACAAACCCATCGCTACCCCCGTGGAGTGGGGAGAGCAGGTAACCCTTATACAGCCCAACCTCGAGGAGGGCCTCACCATAAATCAGGCTCTGGCTCTACGCGCCTCCTGCAGGGAGTACTCCGAGGAGCCTCTGTCGCTCGAGGAGCTCAGTGGCGTTCTGTGGGCCGCTGCGGGCATCAACCGCCCCGAGAGCAAACACCTCACCGCCCCCTCGGCACTTGCCCTCTACCCCATCAGGGTCTATGCCTTCACTCCCGAGGGTGTATATCTCTACGACGATGAGGGACACGCCCTTAAGCGCGTCGTGGAGGGCGACCACCGCATCTTGAGCGCTGCGCAGGATTTCGCCTACACAGCACCCCTGAATCTGGTCTATATTGCCGATATGAGTCGCTATGAGGGACTCAATATGAGCGCCGAGAAGTGTGAATTTCTGGCCGGGCAGGATGCCGCAGGCTACGCCGAGAATGTGAATCTCTACGCCGCAGGCCACAACCTCAAAGCCATCACTCGCGGCTCGCTCAAGAGCGCCGAGGTGCTCGCCCTGCTGGGCCTCGAAAGTGGCCACAGGGTTGTCTTGGCTCAAACCGTGGGCAAATAACCCCCTCTGCTAAAGTAAAACCAAGAAAATCTGAAGGATATGAATATGCGCAGAATAATAGTCCTGATGGCAACGATGCTCTTTGGCAGCCTCGGACTCTCCCTTGCACAAAACCTCCCCTACGGCGGAGCCGACCGTCAGAACGGAGCTACCATCAACAACCACTCCCTAACGACACGCAGCGTAACCTTCCCCAATGGCGACGTCTATGTGGGTGAGATGAGGGGTGACCGCTACCACGGCGAGGGCACCTTCCTCTGGGCCGACGGCAATAGCTATAAGGGCCAATGGAAAAACGGCAAGCAGAGCGGTCGTGGCATCTATCGTTGGACCAACGGCTTCCGCTACGAGGGCGAGTGGTACAACGGCTACCAGCAGGGCGAGGGTACGCTCTACAACAACAACGGCAATGTGCAGTATAAGGGCGAGTGGCTCAAGAGCAAACACCACGGCCATGGCATCCTCTATCGCAACTCGGGGCGCATCGAGTATGAAGGCGAGTGGAAAAACAACGAGTACCACGGTCAAGGCACCTACTACTATACCAATGGTATGAAGTATGAGGGCGAGTGGAAGAACAACGAGCGCCACGGCTACGGAAAGCTCTACACCCTCAAGGGAGAGGTGCTGTATGAGGGCCAATGGGCTGGCGACCTCTACAATGGCCCAGGCACCTACTACGGCGAGGATGGCGACCGCTACACGGGTGAGTGGAAGAATGGCAAACGCCACGGCATTGGCACCTATGTAGGCACCGACGGGGTAACCTATGAGGGTGAGTGGTCCAACGACCAACGCCACGGCAAGGGTGTGGAGAGAAACGCTAGCGGCGAGATCATCTCCGAGGGCACTTGGAAGAAAAACGAGCTCCAACAGTAGCCCACCCCGCCTTAACGCTGTAAATCATTTACCCCCAAGGAGGAACACAACATCCTCCTTGGGGGTAATTTTCATCCACGCCCTCACGCCTAAATACTACCAGCCACCTCCGAGTGCCTTGTAGAGATCGACATAGGCGCAGAGTTGGGAGGAGAGCAACGAGATATACTCGAGTTGTGCCGAATAGAGGTTGCGCTCGGCGTCGATGTAGTTGAGCGACGAGGCCAAACCGTCGGCATACAACGCTGCGGTCATCTGCCTCAAGCGGCTATTGGCTCTGAGTAGTTCGAGATATTGTGCTGCCTGGGCATTGTAGGTCGCAATGGCCACAAGCGCACTCTCTACATCCGAAAAGGCCTCCAGAACGGTCTGCTGATAGTTGAGCTGCGCCTGTCGCCACAGCTCCACAGCCTGCATCTCCTCGGCCCGAAGCGCCCCAAAGTGGAGTATCGGCTGGGTGAGCGACAATGCCGCCGACCAATAGGCCGGATTCTTGGCCGTGAGCCCCTTGATTGTAGAGGCCACCACCCCACCCTCACCCGTCAGAGCAATGGATGGGAAGCGTGCGGCACGAGCCACACGACACTTTGCAGCTGCCGCCTCAACCTTATGAAAAGCCTCCATAACATCGGGGCGACGCTCCAACAACATCGAAGGCAGTCCGCTTGGCACATAGGCGGGCAGAGGTGTGGCCGTGAGGTGACCACAGTAGAGCCCGTCGAGCTGGGCATTTTGCGAGTGGTAGCACTCCCGCGAGTGGGCTGGCATTGGCAACAACTCGGGCTCTCCGCCCAGCAGCGTGTTGAGAATGAGGTTGGTCTGAATCATCGCCCTGCGATAGGAGGGAATATTGCTGGCGGCTGTGGCGGTCAGCGAGCGTGCCTGTTGCAAATCCACCCCCGAGGCAAAGCCATAGTGGTAGAGCGAGTCGGTCATCTGCTGGGCCTGTAATCGGAGCTCATAGCTACGCTCGGTAATCTCCAGAGCGCGTGCATATTGCAGCCATTGGAAGTAGGTGGTGGCCACCTGCGCCTCGAGCGACAGGCGGGCCGCACGATAGCCCCACTCGGTGGCCAGCAACTCCTCGCGGGCCGCATCCGTTGCCCCCTTAATGCCGCCAAAGATGGCAGCCTCCCAACTCACCTTCGGGAGAATCGAGTAGCTCTCTGCCACCTGTTTTTTGCCCCCAAGCGGAGGAGTCGTATAGGTGGCCTCGGCGCCTACTCCGAGGTCAATAGCAGGTGCAAGCGAGGCCCTCACCGAGGCGAGTTGCTGGCGTGCCACAACCACATTGGAGGCGGCCACGGCGAGGTCCTGATTGTTCTCAATGGCCTCCACCATCAGCCGATTGAGTGTTGTGTCGCCAAAAATCTCCCACCACTCCACGCCCACAACAACGAGGCTATCGCCGCTGACCGAAAAGATATACTCATCGGGGGTTATGATGGGCTCCACCTTGGGGGGTGTTACCGCGCATCCGAGCATCAGCCCACCCAGACACACCACCGCCCCTGCGAGGCTATAATGTACTCTCTCTTTCATACTCAACTTGTTGTTTATGTTTCTTTTCGCGTCGTTTCTCAAACTTGGCCACACGCCCCACAAGATAGTAGAGTGCCGGATAGACAAAGATTCCCAGCAGAGTGGCCACCAACATTCCGCCCACCAGCGATACGCCCATAATGTTGCGAGCCACCGAGTAGGCACCCGAAGCGAACACCAAGGGCATAATGCCCACAATGAAGGCTACGGCGGTCATAAGGATTGGTCGCAGTCGCAGCTTGGCTGCAGCAAGGGCCGCCTCACCGAGGTTGAGCCCCTCGTCGAAGAATTTGCGGTCGGCATACTCGACAACCAGAATCGCACTCTTGGCCGAAAGGCCGATGAGCATCACAAGCGACACCTTCATAAATATATTATCTACATAGATGGGGTTTAGAAGGTGCCCGAGCCACACAAACAGCAGCGAGCCACACAGTGCCAACGGCACCCCAAGAAGCACACTCATAGGTAGCGCCCACGAGTTATAGAGGGCCGCAAGGGCGAGAAATACGAAGATGAGCGCAAGCAGATAGGTGACACCTCCCGTAGAGGCATTGGCCTCCTGATAGGAGACTCCGCTCCAGGCGAGCGTCACATCCTCGGGCAACTGCTCCTCGGCCAGTCTGTCCAGAGCCATCATTGCCGAGGTGGAAGAGACCCCCGAAGCGGGCGTTGCGTTGATGGCTATGGCATCATAGAGGTTGAATTGGTTGATGTACTCAACACCCACCGTATCCCTCAACTCCACAAAGGAACTCACAGGGACACTCTCACCACGCGAGTTGTTGATATAAAAACCATCAATGTCGGACTCCGTACGACGATACTCCGAATCGGCCTGAATGTAGGTCTGGTAGAGTCGCCCGAAGCGGTTGAAGTTGCCAACATACTCTCCTCCGTACATTGTGGTTATCAGCTCTCGCAGAGCCTCCACATCGACACCTTGTTGCAGCGCCAGGGGCTCATTGATGACCAGATGGCGCTGGGGCACCTCGGCGTCGAACTGCGTGCTCACCGATGCAATCTCCGGCATCTCTCTCATCTGGTCCATAAACCGCTCCGCCTCATCGGCAAGATAGCGCACATCGCCACTGCCACGATTCTGGAGCATAAAGGTTATGCCGGAGGTGACGCCCAGGCCCGGAATCGAGGGCGGCTCAAAGGCGTAGAAGGAGCCATCGAGCACCTCGGCATAGAGCCTCTTGTTAAGACTCTCGGCAATCTCCGCCGCCGAGCGACTGCGCTTACCATAGGGCTCAAGGGTTACGAAGATAATACCCGACGAGGTGGCCGACACTCCGGAGATGAGGTCGAAACCTGCCGAGGAGGCCTCATACCTCACCCCCTCCTCGGCGCGAATGATGGCCACAGCCTTCTCAATGGCCTTCTCGGTGCGCTCGGCACTTGCCGCATCGGGCAGTTGCACCGACACCATAAGGTAGCCCTGATCCTCGGTGGTGAGAAAACCGCTCGGCAGGGTGCGCAGCAGCAGAAGGGTGGCCGCCCCCGTGATAACCACAAGCAGCAGGGTGCGTGCCGAGTGGCGGATGACCACCGCCGAGCGCTTCATATACCCATCCACTCCCCTGTCAAAGAGGCGATTGAAGAGTCCCAAAGGGCCACGCGTGGGCCTTTGGTGCCCTTTTCGCAGCAGAAGCGAGCAGAGTGCCGGCGAGAGGGTGAGCGCATTGAAGGCCGAGATGACAAGCGCCACCGAGATTCCGATGGCAAACTGCTGAAAGACCTTGCCCACAATTCCCTCCATAAGCGCAGCGGGCACAAACACGGCAAGCAGCACAACTGTTGTGGCAACAATAGGGGAGCCCACCTGACGCATAGCCTCAAGGGTTGCTTTGCGGGGACTCTTGCCACTCTCAATGCCCACCTGCACCGCCTCAACCACAACAATCGCATCGTCCACAACAAGGCCCACAGCCAACACCAAACCAAGCAGCGAGATGATGTTGATAGAGAAACCCAGCAGAGGGAAAAACGCAAAGGCACCCACAATGGAGACGGGGATGGCAATGAGGGGGATGAGCGTTGCCCTAACATCCTGCAAGAAGATGAATATCACCACAATAACCAGCAGGAGTGTGAAGAGCATCGTGAGAAAAATATCCGAGATTCCCTCCTCGATACTCTCCGTTGCGTCGATAATCGTGGCTGTGTGGATGCCCTCGGGAAACTTCTCCTCCAGCGAGGCCATTGTGGCCTTCACCTTGCCTCCCACCTCCACAGCGTTACTTCCTGGAGTCTGATAGACAACCACCAAGGTTGCCGCCTGATTGCCGAACCTCGAAAAGGTGCCGTAGCTCTGGCAGCCCAGCTCCACGCGTGCCACATCGCCCAAACGCACACTCTCACCATCGGGCAACATTTTTAGGACAATCTGTTCGTACTCTTCCGACTCGTTGAGAGAGGGGGGAGTTGTCACCGTATAGGTGAAAGGCTCGCCCTGCTCCAGCGGCTCGGCGCCAATCTTGCCGGCCGCAAAGAGGGTTGCCTGACTCTCTATGGCCGAAGCAATCTCCTCCACGGAGATATTGTAGAAGGCCATACGGTAGGGATTCACCCACACCCTCATTG
>JAZQZA010000040.1:0-8780 GCA_045633765.1 Tidjanibacter sp.
CGTCATCGCCCCCGAGGAGCACAGCAGGCGACTCTACGACGCCCTCGGAGCCATCCGAAGGCCCGACCTGGAGATGAGCCCTTCGCTGCTTCAAAACGGCTGTGGGCTCGCCATCAGGGCTCTGGCCAACGGTTCCGAGCCACTCCTGGGGCTCATACGACAACTATGCTCCCGTGTGCGCCAAGAGATTAAGGGCGTTCCTCTGCAGAGCGAATTCCCGTGGCGAGGAGGAGCAACAACACACAACAACTTAACACTATGAAAAAGGAGTTTTGGGGCCTACTAAAGGGGCCCGCACAAGTAATGTTTCAGGCCAATGCCCTCTCGGGCGCCATAATGCTCTTGGGTATCTTCTGGGGCGCAATAGCCTCCGGCACACCCCAAGTGGCATTCGGAGGGGTTGTGGGCCTTGCCATCTCCACCCTCACAGGCTACCTCCTCAACCTCCCCTCTCGCGACGGCAGGGCAGGACTCTGGGGATTCAACGGTGTCTTGGTGGGATGTGCCTTTATGACCTTTCTGGGCAACACGCCACTCGCCTGGGCAGCCCTCATCCTCGCCTCGGCAATGACCACCTGGGTAAGGGCCGGCTTGGACCGAGTGGGGGCCTCCCACAAGGTCAATGCTATGACAATGCCCTTCGTGCTGTGCACCTGGATTTTCCTGGCCGCCGCACGACTCCTTGTCGGGCTCGACGAGGTAGCACTCTCCCACCCGATGTTGCCCGCCATACACCTCACCGATCCTTCGGCTACCCCTCCCGCCACATTTTGGGAGGCCCTTGTGTGGCCCCTCAAGGGTGTGGCGCAGATTATGCTCATCGACTCGTGGGTGACGGGCCTGCTGTTTCTCATCGGGCTCTTTATAAGTTCGCCGTGGGCAGCCCTCTGGGCCTTTGTGGGCTCACTCATCGGCACCTATGGGGCTCTTCTCTACGGCGCAGCGAGCTCGGCAGTGGAGTCGGGACTCTACGGATTCTCACCAGCGCTCACAGCCATTGCCCTGGGTTGTACCTTCCACAAGCCTTCGCCGAAGGCAGCCCTCTGGGCGCTCATTGGAGCCATTGCCACCCTCTTCACGCAGGCGGCAACCAACACCTTCCTTGAGCCCCTCGGACTCCCTGCGCTCACCTTCCCCTTCTGTCTTACCACCTGGCTCTTTTTGTTGCCACTCATCCGATTTGAGAAGGACAAGAAGGCCGAGGATGTTGACCACTCCGTGTGGCACCATCACGCACAATAGGTTCCACAACGGCACACTATCATTTCACCTTTATTGTTACACACACTAAACATTCAACTCTATGCACGTATCGAATCATCTGATTTCGCCCGAGGTATCCATCCTTGGCGGAGTCGTCGCAGCACTCCTCATTGGCGTTGCTGTCATCAAAACCCACAAGGAGCAACCCTCCAGCAAGAGGCTCACACTTGCGGGCATTCTGGGTGCCTTTGTCTTTGCAGCCCAGATGTTCAACTTCCCCATTGGGGCGCTTGGTTGTAGCGGCCACCTTGTGGGCGGTGTCCTTCTGGCCGCAATGCTCGGCCCGTGGCTCGGCTTTCTCACCCTCTCGGGGGTACTCGTCCTTCAGGCACTCCTATTTGCCGATGGTGGCATTATGACCCTCGGGTGGAACATTGTCAATATGGCAGCACTCGGCTCTCTGGTGGCCTACCCCCTTATTTTTAGGCCCATAATCAAAGCCTCCGCCGCCACCGCAAGATGCCTCACAGCCTCCATCGTGACCTCCGTTGCAGCACTCTCGCTGGGCGCTATGGCCGTTGTCTTTGAGAGCACCCTCTCGGGCAATGCAGCACTCCCCTTTGCGGAGTTTATGGCCAATATGCTCCCCATCCATCTGCTCATCGGAGCCATTGAGGGCGCCGCTTGTGGTGTGATTCTCCTCCTTGTTGCAAGGCGTGAGCCCGCACTCCTGGAGGCCTACCGCTCGCGCCTCGGCTCGCTGCGCATAAACTACAAAAGGGTATTCTCCATCTTTGCTCTCGCCTCGCTGATTGTCGGCGGAATCTTCTCACTGATGGCCTCCAGCCATCCCGACGGCCTCGAATGGGCCATTGGCAAGACGCTCGGAGGGGAGGTAATCGAGATTACCAACCGCACACATCTTGCTGCCGAGAGCCTTCAGCAGAGCATTGCCCTCGCACCCGACTATGAGGGCAGCTACACGGGACTCTGGGCCACCGCCGCCATTCTCCTCTGCACCTGGCTCTTTGTGGGCACCTCGGGCTCCCGCCGAAAGGAGTCGCAGGCCGCAGCACAGCCCCTTGCCTCAACGCCCCGCCGCAAGTAATCCCCCCCGCACAAGGGCACAAAAAAATCCCTTGCAGACCTTTCTGCAAGGGATTTTTGTCTTTCCCCAAAGGGAGGGACACTCGCTCTCGATGGTCGCCCCCGTGGGAATATATGAGGGTTGTGCTATTTCTGGAAGAGGGCCTCGCCGTTCTCCATCCATTTCACAAACTCTGCAACATCGAGGTTGTAGCCACGAGCGTCACCCAGCTGCTGACCATCAACATCGAGGATAACATAGTGGGGCTGTGCGTTGGCACCAAACTGCTCGAGAGCAAATGCGGAGTTGATCTTACCGAGAGTTTTGAGAGTCTTACCATTGGCGGCAGTTACCCAATCCTCCTTGGCAACCTGCTTTTTGTCGTCCACATAGAGGGCGCAAATCACAAAGTCGTTCTCCAATTTGGCCTTCACTGCGGGGTCGCTCCATACTCGAGCCTCCATCTCACGGCAGTTTACGCAACCGTGACCGGTGAAGTCGAGGAAGATGGGCTTACCAACCTTTGCAGCGTAGGCTTTGGCCTCCTCGAGGTCGAAGAAACCCTCAAGGCCAAGGGGAAGCTCCAAGAAGTCGCCATACTTAACGGTGCCAAGCTCACTCTGCTCACCGGTGGTGGCAGCCTGTGCGGTGGTCGAACCGCTACCAATCACGAAATCCTGGCTCTGCAGGGGAGGCAGATAGCCCGAAAGACCGCTCAGAGGAGCACCCCACATACCGGGAATCATATAGACAACGAAGGAGAATACGCCAATGGCTGCAAACAGACGGAAGGTCGAGATGTGTTTAACATCCGAGTCGTGTTTGAATTTGAGCTTACCCAAGAGGTAGAAACCAAGCAGAGTGAAGCAAACAATCCAGATGGCAAGGTATATCTCCCTATCCAGAAGACCCCAGTGGTAAACCTGATCGGCGGTCGAGAGGAACTTCAAACCCAAAGCAACCTCAACAAAACCGAGAACAACCTTCACCGAGTTGAGCCAGCCACCGCTCTTGGGCATCTTATTAAGCAAGCCGGGGAACAGCGCGCAAAGCACAAAGGGAATCGAGAAGGCAAGCGAGAAGGCCATCATTGCAAAGATGGGGGTCCAAACCTCACCCTGGGTAGCCTTAATGAGCACAGAACCTACAATGGGACCGGTGCAGGAGAAGCTAACCAATACGAGGGTGAGAGCCAAGAAGAATACACCACCAAGACCCTTCTTCTTATCGACATTCTCGTCGCTCTTATTAACAAGCTTCGAGGGCAGTACAATCTCGAATGCACCGAAGAACGATGCAGCAAAGACCATAAAGACAACAAAGAAGATGATATTGGGGAGCCAGTGTGTTGCAAGCCAGTTGAAGATGTCGGCCGTAACAGCGTCACCACCCACTACGCGAGTGATGATAATCAGTGCGGCGATGGGCAGGGTGTAGAGTGCTACAATGAAGACACCATACATTGCTGCGCGGAATTTCGATTTTGCCTTATTATCCGAGCCCTTCATAAAGAACGACACGGTCATAGGAATCATAGGGAACACACAAGGAGTCAGCAGTGCTGCAAAACCCCAGATGATGGCCTCAATAATCATTGCCCAGAAGTTACCACCAGCACCCGCCGACTCACTCGCGGGAGCAACGGTAGCCTCCGAAGCAGTGGCAACCTCTTTACCAAGTTTCACCTCGAGCTCGGCCTCACCCATAAAGCAGTTCTCATCGCTGCACTCCTGCCAATCGATGGCGATAGCCACCTTGGCATTCTTCTTGTGAGCAGCAACCTTCTGGGTGAAGGTAACCTCACCCTCGTAGTCTGCCATATCGATCATAAAGATCTCATCGTAGTACTTGTGGGCCTCCTTCGAGGGAACAATCTCACCATCGAGGGTGATCTTCTCCGACTCAAAGGTGATAGTGGTGGGGTTGTAGCCACCGAGCTCACCCATAGCGTAGATGTGCAGACCCTCGGGAACCTGTGCGGTTACATTGATGTTGTAGTAACCCTCGCCGAGGTTTTCAACCTCTGCGCTCCACTGGGTACCTGTCTGCTGTGCGAGGACAGTAGTCGAGAAGAGTGCAACGACTCCGACCAACAAGATTCTCAAAAATTTCATAAAGTAAAAGCTATTGATTTTTAGGTTAACTAATTGTTGCAATGTTTCAACCCACAAAAATATATATTTTTTTGTGATTAACTATTTCATTTAACACTTTAGCTCTTTTTTCGACTCTTTTTTCACCTTTTCTGTCCAGATTGGCCCACTTAATGCAATAATCCGGGAAGAAGAGGAGTTTTAGCAGCAACAACAAACACTGATTATTAACACGCTAAAAAACGCCCCAATTACGATGAAAACAAAACTGATTATTCTCTTACTGATGATTCTTTCGATGACACCCCCCAACTCTATGCTCCAGGCGCAAACCCCTCGCGGCAATGCTCGCGACGGGAGTTTCTTCACCCCCGAAACACTCCCCTACAGCGTGCTCCATATGAGGGAGTTTATGCCCACAACGGGTGTCGAGCGAGGCAACGAAGTGCGCCCCCACTCATTCCGCTATCGTCTTGACGAAGAGAGGATTGACGCACTAAAATTCATTCCGCTCGGCCACACGGAGTCCATCACCTTCCGCGAGAGTCTTACGCTCAACAGCGTGGATGGAATCATCATTCTCCACCAAGGTAAGGTGGTCTATGAGCGCTACTTCTCGGGGATGGACGGCAGCGACCTCCACGCCCTGATGAGCGTCACCAAGTCCTTTACGGGCACCCTTGCCGCCTCGCTCGTAGCCGAGGGGCGTTTGGACCCCACAAAGAGGGTGGACTATTACCTCCCCGAGCTCAAGGGTAGCGGCTTTGGTGACGCCACCGTGCGCCAGGTTATGGATATGACCACCTCGATTGACTACTCCGAGGAGTACACCGACCCCAACGCCGAGGTGTGGGGCTTCTCGGCAGCCGGCAATGCGATGATTGAGCACCCCGAGGGCACCCCTCAAGGCTACCACGACTATCTCGCAACTGTGCGCAAGGAGGGCACCCACGGAGAGCTCTTCGGCTACCGCACCGTAAATACCGATGTGCTCGGATGGATTGTCGAGCGTGTGGGCGGAGCACCCCTTGCCGAGCAACTTCAGGAGCGCATCTGGAGCCGTATGGGTATGGAGCAAGATGCATACTATCAGGTAGATGCCACAGGCACAGCCTTTGCGGGCGGCGGCCTCAATGCCTCCCTGAGGGACCTCGCACGATTTGGCGAGATGATGCGCAGGGAGGGCAGATGGCGTGGGGAACAAATCATCCCCCGCGAGGTGGTCGAAGATATCCGCACGGGCAGCGACCCCGAGCCCTTTGCGGCGAGCGACTACGGCAAAAAACTCCCCGGCTGGAGCTACCGCAATATGTGGTGGGTGGCGAACAATCCCAACGGCGCATTTATGGCGAGAGGTGTCCACGGTCAGGCCATCTACATCGACCCCACAGCCGAAATGGTCATCGTGCGCGTGGCCTCCAATCCACAGGCCTCCAACACCCTCAACGACTACATCTCACTGCCCGCCTATCAGGCTGTAGCAGACTATCTTATGGGGATTTAGGAAGCCCTCTATATTGCAAAAAACAAGACGGCTCCGCACTGTGCGGAGCCGTCTTAATTATCTTGAGCGCTCACTATGCGCGGCACTCATTATGCGTTAAGTTCCTCGGCGCGGGCAAGAGCCTTCTGGATGTGGTCCAGAACATTCTCCTTGCCAATCTTATCCACAATGCCGGCCTGCTCGAGCGACTCCCTAACATCGGTATTGACACCCGAAAGGATAATAACCTTACCCTCCTTCAAAGCCGCGTCGATGAAAATCTCAAGGTTGTGAAGGCCCGTAGCGTCAATGAAGTTTACCCTACGCATACGGATAATACGGATAGTGTTGTTGTTCTTACCCCTCTGCAACTCCTCGAACCTGTTGGCAACACCGAAGAAGAAGGGACCATCAATCTCATAAACCTCCGTATTGTTGGGAATAGTGAGCCTCTCGTCGCTCTCACCGTCGCTATTGAGAGCCATCTCCTTCTCCACAACCGACACGTGAACGCTCTCCATAACTCGTTTGATGAAGAGTACAACAGCCAGAATGAGGCCCACCTCAATTGCAATGGTGAGGTCGAAGATGACGGTAAGCAGCAGGGTGAGGAAGAGAACTGCAATGTCGCCCCTGGACTGGCGGCACATCGAACGGATGGTCCTCCAGCCACTCATATTGTACGACACAACAATCAGTACGCCCGCCAAGCAAGGCATAGGAATAAGGCTCACAAGGCCACCCAGGAAGAGCAGAACGAGGAGCAGAACAAGGGTGTGAACAATACCTGCCACAGGGGTGCGGCCACCGTTGTTGATGTTGGCCATCGTACGAGCAATAGCGCCCGTTGCGGGGATACCACCAAAGAAGGGCACAACCATATTGGCTACACCGTTGGCGATAAGCTCCGTATTGGAGTTATGCCTATCACCCACCACACCGTCGGCAACCATTGCCGAGAGAAGGCTCTCAATGGCACCCAGCATTGCGATAGTGAAGGCTGCGGGGAGCACCGACTGAACAGTCGAGAAGAAGGTCTCGCCCTCGGCGAGTGCGGGCAGGCGGAACTGGGGCAGACCGTGGGGCAACTCATAGAGGTCGCCAATGGTCTTAATGGACTCAACGCCAGCAATATCGGTGTACTTCTTCAGCAACCAGCACACAAGCGTCAGGATGACAATAGCCAGCAGCGAGCCGGGAATCTTCTTCGACACCTTGGGGGTGAGGGCGATAATCAGGATGCTCAAGATACCCACACCAAAGGCCCACCAATTGATGTCGCCGAGGTGCTGGAAGTAGCACGCCCACTTATCGATGAAGTTGGCAGGCACGCCCTCGATACCCATACCGAACAGGTCGTTCATCTGGGTTGAGAAAATCGTGATGGCAATACCGCCCGTGAAGCCCACAATGATTGGGTAGGGCATAAACTTGATGACACTACCGAGCTTGAAAACACCCATCAGAATCATCATCAAACCCGCCAGCACGGTGGCGATGGCAAGGCCCGCAAGACCAAACTGCTGGATGATGCCATAGACGATGACAATAAAGGCACCCGTAGGACCACCAATCTGTACCTTCGTACCACCCAGTGCCGAGATGAGAAAACCGGCAAAAATGGCGGTAACCAAGCCCTCGGTGGGGCCTACGCCCGATGCAATACCGAAAGCGATTGCCAAAGGAATAGCCACGATACCAACGATGATACCGGCCATCAGGTCTTTGGAAAATTTCTCCTTGTTGTAGCCCTTGAGTGTCGAGAACAGACGGGGCTGGAAGTCGATACTAAAACGAGCCTTGGGCTGTTTCTTATCAGTCATTCCCATAAATTAAAAGTTTGAGTTTGAAATACTTGTGAGCCCATCGGGGCCATACCTATCTTAAATTGGGCGCAAAGATAATAAAAAGTTGAAAATTTTATTGGGAAGTATCGTTTATTTTAAAAGTGCGATTTGCTGAGGGAATTTTTTGCCAACAAGATGGGCAAGGGCCGCAGTTTACTGAAGGTAAATGAGGGTCTTGCCCGCCCTGTTGGTGAAAAATTCACCAACAAGGCGTGCTTTTAGAGGCCTTTATGGGCCAATAGCCACGCCATACGGTTGTAGAAGGCGTGCACCCTGCCACGCATACAGCCAGGCAGCGCAAGCAGCACTCGGAGTTTACGGAATCCCCTGCGGTAGTGTCTTGTGTAGCCAAAATTGCGCACCACCCTGCGGCCAAACTCTTCGTCGCCCTTGGCGGTGAGAGTCAGAGCCTTACCAATGGCACACTTGGCCACAAACTCCCCTCTCCAGAAATTCTCCTCGGCGCTCTCATAGGCGGGAATGAGAAACTCCTCAAGGCTATGGGGGGTCTTTTCGGGGGTGTAGATTGAGCCGCTGCGATTGGATGCGACCATTGAGTACTCACACAGCGCGCGGGGCGAGAAGCACACCCTATAGCGGCTTGCCACCTTTATCCACATCCATTGGTCGCCGCCCATCTTCATACCCTCGGGGAAGCCACCAAGCTCTTCAACAACCCTGCGGGGCAGAACCGTAGCCGACGGGATGGTCACATAGCGGGTCATACTCTCCCGCCAGAAGTTCTCAACCACTCCCCTCTCCGTTGGGCAGTTGCCCCTCACTCTTCCCGTGGGGCTCACTACCTCAAAGGCCGTAGAGTAGATACCACACTCGGGCCAAGAGGCAATAAGGGAGGCCATCTCCTCCAGAAATTCGGGCTTCCACAGGTCGTCGGCATCCACCAGAGCGAAGTAGTCGCCACGAGCCTCGGCCATTGCCCTGTTGCGGGCCGCACACTCGCCTGCATTGGGCTGACTGATGAGCCTCACAAGGGGCGGGCCTATGGCCTCCACACGCTCGGCACTACGGTCGGTGGAGCCATCATTAACCACCACAATCTCCAGAGG